>DATMFE010000239.1:0-2149 GCA_035556295.1 Ureibacillus sp. | reverse complement strand
GAAGGAACGGTAAAGTCCCGTGTTCATAAAGGAATTCAAATGGTGAGAAAGGAGTTAAATGAAGATGACAAAGGACAATATCCCGTCGGAAAAACAGTCGAGCAAAACTGAAGCAGAGTTTGTACAATCTATGAATCATAGTTTTGAAAAATTAGAGCAATCCTTTTCATTTACAACTCCAGATGTCAATTTTTTTGAACAAAAAATTGCAGAACAAAAAAAGCAAATACGAAAAAAATGGCGCCAGGATCTGCTCCTATTTAGTATGGTAGCAATCATTATCCTTAGCCTTATGTTTACAGCGTTTTTTCAACAGCCCTATGTATTTGTCTTTTTACAAGTTTTAACTGTCATTTCTTTAGTTGGTTATACAGGGTATGAATTTAAGAAGGGAAAGGAGCGGGTACGTCATGAGTAAAGTCGATTTATATATACTGCCTATAGTTGCCCTGCTGCTGCTCATTCAAAGTATTTATTTGTTTACGGACGCTAGAAAAAATGGAATGAACTATTGGTTTTGGGGCATTATTGGGTTAATTCAAACACCTATGCCGCTTATCTTTTATTTATTAGTTAAACGTTCGCGAAAAAAAGAGGAGGATGAACTAAATGATTATCGTGACTACTGATTTTGTACCAGGAAAAGAAATTACAGAATTAAAGGGATTTGTTCGAGGGAACTGCGTCCAATCTAAACATATTGGAAAGGATATTCTGGCAGGGCTTAGAACGATTGTTGGTGGTGAAATTGACGAATATACAGAAATGATGACGGAGGCGCGACAAAAGGCTATTGGCAGGATGACAGAGGATGCAAAGAAAAAAGGAGCTAATGCGATTATTGCTGTTCGATTAGAAACTTCATCGATCATGCAAAATGCATGTGAGATTATTGCGTATGGTACGGCTGTTTATGTGGAATAAAATTGCCAGATAGAAAGAGATTATGAGCGACTATAAGGAAAAATAATATGTTCAAGGGCGGAGTAGTTAAAGGTGCGAAAAGGAGCCTTGATATAGAGCTTTCATTGAAAAGCCCTTGGACAAATATATTTAGATTACTGAAGGAGATGGATAATCTTGTCGATTAAAGCTATTATTTTTGATGCTTATGGAACTTTATTTGATGTACATACGGTAATAGAAAAATGTGAACAATTCTTCCCTGAAAAAGGAAGACAAATTAGTGAAATATGGAGACAAAAGCAACTAGAGTATACGTGGCTTCGTTCATTAATGGAGCGGTATGAAGATTTTTGGACTGTAACCTATGAAGCATTAACATTTGCTTTGAAAGAATTAGAATTAGAGTCCAATGAAGAAATTCGCACGACTCTCTTAAACGAATATTTACGATTAAACCCTTATCCGGAAGTTCCGAAAGCACTAGAAGAACTTAAAGATAGGGACCTTGCCATTCTCTCTAATGGTTCACCTGATATGCTAAATAGTATGGTTGAAAACGCCAACCTTACTGATGTGTTTAAGGATGTTATTAGTGTAGATGAATTAAAGATTTACAAACCGTTTATGGGGGTTTATCAATTAGGAGTAGCAAAGTTAGGAGTAAATAAAGAAGAAACATTATTCATCACTTCAAATCCATGGGATGCTTCTGGAGCTAAAACATTTGGTTTCCAAGTTTGTTGGATTAATCGATTTAATAAACACTTTGATGAGCTAGGTGTGCAGCCAGATATGGTCATTAGAAATTTGGAGGAACTAGTGGATAAGATTTAATAATAATCATGTGTTCCTTCCTCATCGGGCATTTAGGCATATAATTTTTAGTTTGGTTAGAAGTTTTATATAATTGTGCCATATACAACTAGGAGGAATGGCATGGGTATTTACAACTTTTCAGCTAGAAGAATGAATGGGCAGGAAGTATCTTTAGAGCAATATAAGGGAGAGGTACTCATTATTGTAAATACTGCTAGTCAATGTGGATTTACTCCTCAATATGAGGATTTACAAAAGCTGTATAAACGATATGAGAATAAAGGGTTAAAGATTCTTGGATTCCCTTGCAATCAATTTGGAGAACAGGAACCAGGGGAAAATGAAGAAGTAGAAGCTTTTTGTCAGTTGAACTATGGTGTTTCTTTTCCGTTATTCAGTAAGGTGGAAGTAAGAGGAGAAGGTGCTC
>DATMFE010000238.1:0-20110 GCA_035556295.1 Ureibacillus sp. | reverse complement strand
ATATCGTTTACTTCCATCACGGAATTACAACAGAAATGGATGAAGCTAGGAAGGAGATAATTAGGTTGAACAAGATGGGATTTGGGAGTGATACCGAATGAAAAAGGAAATTTACAATTGCTTGCTATGTGATGCGCCTTTAAATGAACAGGTTACATGGAAATCGCTATTGGGAAATGATTATCCGAAAACAATTTGTTCAGAATGCGAAAATGAATTTGAATCTGTTACTGATCGAATTGATCAATCAGAGGTCGATTCGATAGAAGTACTATCTCTTTATCAATACAACGATAAAATGAAAGATTACCTCCATCGATATAAATTCATGCATGATGTGGTACTTGCGAAAGTATTTCGAAATCAGATACGACAAAATCTATATAAGCGCAGAAAAACCATTGTGCCAATCCCCATTCATCCCGACAAGCTGAAAGATCGTACCTTCGCACATATCGATGAGCTATTAAAAGCAGCGGATATTCAATTTCATCATTATCTAGAAAAAATCACAATTGAATCTCAAGCCGAAAAGTCACGTGAAGAGCGAATCAATACCTCACAATTATTTGAGTTGAAGCCAAATGTGAATGTGAATAATAAAGAAATTCTACTTGTAGACGATATAGTAACTACAGGAACTACTATTGGACATGCTCAGAAGATACTTATGCAAAATGGTGCAAAGTCTGTTAAGGCATTCACGTTAATTAGAGGGTAAACTTCGGCTGCGTTGTATGAAAGTTTATAAAAATCGTGAACTTCATTTACTTTTTTAATATCCGATAGTAGCATTTAAATCAATATAGAATTAAATTGAAAACTTAAATAAGGTTGAATCAATCGGGGGATCCTAATGGCTGAAATTCGAAATTGTCCAAGATGTGGCGAGTTTTTTAACTATACTGGTGTAAGAGATGTATGTCATAAATGTGCTCAAAATGAAGAAGAATTGTATCAAATTGTTTATCGCTTCCTTAGAAAACGCGAAAATCGTGCAGCAACAGTAGAACGAATCGTTGAAGCGACTGGCGTAGAGGAAGAAATGTTATACAAATGGGTTCGTAAAGGACGCTTGCATCCAGCTGTATTTCCTAACTTAGGTTATCCTTGCGATAACTGTGGCCGTTTAACGACTAAAGGAAAACTTTGTGAACCATGTACTTCAGAAATAAAGTCTGACCTTAGAACATTTGAAGCAGCACAAGAGTTTCGTAAAGAAATAAAAGAGAGAGAAAGAATGACTTACCTAGCTGAAAAACGAGATAGATAACAAATAATAGCTTACATGAAGGACAAACTTTCACTGTTTAATGAACTTGAAAGTGGTAAATCCTGAAATGTAAGCTTTTTTGATTAAACGTAATATTATCAAACCGTAAATTTTGCATATTTTATTGTTAACATTTTTGTGAACTTGCCGAAATAAATAATAATGAAAAAATATGAAGGGAGGGGTAATTGTGAAAATTACTTCTTATGGCGTAAATAACGTAAATCCATACAATAAACAACAACAAAAACTGAAATCTGCAAATAGCAGTTCATCTTTTGCTGACAAAATTGAAATTTCTTCTGCTGCAAAGGAAATGCAAGTGAATTCAACTGTCTCTACTGAACGAGCAGAAAAAGTTCAAGCCATTAAAGAACAAATCGAATCTGGCACGTATAAAGTGGATGCACGTAAAGTTGCTGAAGATTTATTGAAATACTACCGTAGATAATAACAAAAGGAGTTCAACTCAATGCCAGTACAACCAATCATTGAAACATTAGAAAAACTTGAAAAAGTGCATAGAAGTTTGCTTGAATTGGCCCTTCGAAAAACGGAAGTAGTGAAAAAGGGTGACATGGCTGAACTCGACCAAATATTAAAAAATGAACAATCACACGTAGCAGCAATCGAAACAATCGAAAAACAGCGTCAAGTTTTGGTAACGGATTACCTAAAATCGAAAGGAATCGATTTCTCTGACATTCCAACTGTTGCAGATGTGATCGAAGCTGCTAATTCTGAAACTGAACGTGAACAATTAGAACAAGTTCGTGAACGATTAGTACAAGTGGTTGGCGAACTAAAGAGCCAAAATGATTTAAATCAAAAACTGGTCTATCAATCACTACAATTCGTCAACATGACACTCGAAATGGTACGCCCACGCGAAACACAAATCAATTACTCTGGTAATGAAGTAAAAGGGCAAAATAAAACACCAAAAAGATCGATTTTTGATTCACAAGCATAAGAGTGTGCGATATTAAATCGTACACTTCAATACATAGAAGAACTTAAGACTCTATTTTAAAGGAGGAGACACGATGCGCTCCACATTTATGGGTTTAGAAGCAAGTAAACGAGGTCTATTCACACAGCAAAGTGCTTTATATACAACAGGACATAATATCTCAAATGCAAATACGGAAGGGTATTCTCGTCAACGTGTAAATATGCAACCTACGTTAGGTTACCCTGGCATTGGACTGAATGCGCCAAAAACTGCGGGTTTCATTGGAACTGGTGTTCAAGCTTCAGCGGTCGAACGAATTCGAGATTCATTTGTCGACAAACAATTTAGACAAGAAACAAATAAGCTTGGTTATTGGGAAGCAAGATCGAAATCTATTACACAAATGGAAGATATCTTAAATGAACCTTCTGATTATGGATTATCAAAAGCGATGGATGAATTTTGGAATTCCCTACAAGACTTAAATGTAAATCCTGAAGATGGTGGAGCACGTGCGGTAGTGGTTCAACGTGGAATTGCAGTTGCAGATTCATTTAACTACATGTACAACTCTATTAAACAATTAAGAGATAACGCAGGAGAAGAAATTGGGATCCTGTTAGAAGATGCTAACTCGATTTTAGAGCAAATTGCTAGTATTAATGAACAAATAATGGCCGTTGAACCTAATGGTTATATGCCAAACGATTTATATGATGCACGTGACAATTTAATTGATCAACTTTCATCATACTTCCCGGTTGAAACAAAGAAAGTAGAATCTGGAGGAAACGCATTAGATCAAGCTGAAGGTTCATTAACGGTTTTCTTAAACTTAAATGGAAAACAAGTAAAACTTGTTGATGGAAATCAATTTGCTCAACTACGTAACTCAGGTCCGAGTGATCCGGATGGAGTTACTCCAACTGATAAAATTACAGGTTTACATATAGTAAAAGTCAATGCTGATAAATCTGAAACTCATTTAAATGAAGATTGGACTCAAACAGGTACACAAACGGATTATGATATCAATTTATTTAATAATCTAGGGAAGTTTAAAGGTTTAGTAGATTCATATGGATATGAAACAACAGGTGTGACAAAAGGTTTATATCCTGAAATGTTAGAGAAATTAAATACAATGGCAAAAGAATTTGCTAATGAGTTTAATAAAATACATCGTGATGACCCAAATAATGATGAAGGACGTACATCTGATTTATATGGTAATCCGGGTGAGGATTTCTTTGTTTCAAAAGATAATTCTGGTAACATCACTGCAGGAAACATTTACGTTTCGGATTCGCTTATTAAAGATCCAAACAAAATTGCTGCTTCCAACTCAGTTGGAGCAGAACCAGGTAACGGTAAAAATGCGCTAAACCTTGCAAATGTTAAGTTTGCAACAATTGCAGCACTTGATGATGTAAGTGTCCAAACTTATTTTGAAGGGTTAATTGGTCAACTTGGTGTAGATGGTCAACAAGCTTATCGGTTAACATATAATGCACAAACACTTCAACAAGCCGTTTTGGAACGCCGTGCATCTGTTAGTTCAGTATCGCTAGACGAAGAAATGACAAATATGATTACATTCCAGCAAGCTTATAACGCAAGTGCTCGTATGATTACAGTGATAGATGAAACCTTAGATAAAATCATCAATGGGATGGGCCGCGTTGGATTATAGTTAGGAGGCAACTAATATGCGTGTAACACAATCTATGCTTTCAGGAAATATGCTAAAAAATTTATCAAACAGTTACTCCAAACTTGGTAAACTTCAAGAGCAAATTAATACAGGAAAAAAAGTAAATCGCCCTTCAGATGACCCTGTGGTAGCTATGAAAGGCATTGGCTATCGTACACAGCTAAATAATGTCGAGCAATTCTCAAGGAATATTGGGGAAGCTTATAACTGGTTAGATACTACGGATGATACGTTTGATAAGGTAGGCTCTGCTCTACAGCGTGCAAATGAATTAATGGTTCAAGCTTCATCGGACACATCAACTCCAGAGGACCGCGAAAAAATTGATGCTGAATTACAGCAATTACAAAAACATATTCAATCTCTTGCCAACACAAAAATTGGTGATAAATATATTTTCAGTGGTACTAAAACGACTACTGCACCTTACAATAACGATAATGGTGGCTATACGAATAATTTGAGTGATAATGCTTTTGGGAAAACAATTGAAATAGAAGTCTTTGATGGCATTAATATGCAGATTAATACTACACCTCTAAATTTATTTAAGAATATAGACGATGTGTTTGAAGATATAAGTAGTAAAATTACCAATGGTGCAACTGCAGATGAGTTGTCTTCATTAATTACTTCAATTAATAATAATATGAACGAACTACTTAAAACTCGTGCTGATATCGGTGCTCGTCAAAATCGCGTAGAATTAATGGATGCACGACTTCAATCCCAGGAAGTAATTGCTACTGAACGTATGTCCGAGAATGAAGATATAGATTATGAGAAAACGATAACAGAAATGATTACACAAGAATCTATTCACCGTGCTGCTTTATCAGTCGGATCACGTATAATTCAACCAACATTAGTAGACTTCATCAGTTAATGAAGAGCGTTTGGACATATTGTTCAAACGCTTTATTTAAAGGGGGAGCAAGTGTGAACATCCCAAAACTTCAACTTCAATCAACAAAAGCTCATATCGAGCTTAATATTCAAAAGCCCGTACAAGAAATACAACAACCAAAAGCTAATCTAGACCTACAACAGCCAGCAGCGATTCTAACTATTAATACAACAAAATCTAAGCTTTCCATCGACGCCTTTGAAGCAAGAGAAAGTATTGGGCATAAAAATACAAGAAGTCGAACGGCTGAGATGGCTCAGCAAGGTATACAAGATGTGTTAGAGGGGACTGCACGAAGAGCACAAGAAGGAAATGATTTAATGCGTATCGAAAATGGTGGAAATCCAATTGCTGCCCACGCTAAAACTAATGGAAGACAACCATATTCAAGTTTAAATATTAAATTTATTCCACAAGCTGATAGTGTAAACATTAACTATGAACCAGGACAGGTTGACATTAATGTAGTACCTCAAAGAGTAATCAATAATACAACAATTAATAAACCAATACACAGCTACACACCAGGTAAAGTAAATGTAGAAATATTACAATATCCATCCTTAAAAATTGACTGGTTAATCTAATAGTAGGAGTGCAAAAAAATGAATATACATACTTCATATTTGGGAGAAATCACAATTGACCCAACTGAGATTCTTAATTTTGAGCATGGTATCCCAGGATTTGAGGAGGAGAAGTCTTTTATTTTATTACAGCTAGATGAAAATAGTATCTTCCAAATTCTCCAATCTATAAAAACAAAAAGTCTTGCGTTTATCTTAACAATCCCCTATGAACTTGTTACTGATTATAATTTTGATATAGATGAAGCTACATTGAAATCATTAGAAATAAAAAATGAAACAGAGGTCGCTGTTTTTTCAATCGTATCTTTAAAGGATACAATAGCAAACAGTACAGTGAATCTAAAAGCACCGATTGTTATAAACACAAGCAACAAAAAGGCAAAACAAGTCATATTAGACAATGATCACTTTGCAATTCGTCACAAACTTTCTTTTGAAAGTGTAAAGGGGTGATTCAATGTTAGTGTTATCCCGTAAAGTTGGCGAAACAATTTGGATTGGTGATGACGTGGAGATTGTCATTTCTGAAGTAAAGGGCGAGCAAGTGAAAATCGGTATACGGGCACCACGAAATATAGAAGTCGTTCGTGGAGAACTTCGACAAGATATTTCGGATTCGAATGCAGAAGCAGTTATTAAAAGCTTTGAGTTATTAAAAAATATGAAGAAATAATGGAAATCGCTTAGATAGATCATTCTGCTAGGCGGTTATTTTTTGAATTTTTTTATTTAGGCAATGAAAAATCTGCAGATCATAATGCTTGTAGCTAAAATACCCTATTTGGTAAAAAATATTTGCAAAAAATATTAATAAAACTATTAAAGAAATAATAGTTCAACCGATATTATTAATGTAAGCAAGAGCACATGTACCGGCCGGCTTGTAGCTCTGACTACATAAAAAATCTTGCTCACAAGGACGTGAGCCAAACATTCCAAGGAGGAAATTATAATGAGAATCAATCACAATATCGCAGCTCTTAACACACACCGTCAATTAAACAATGCAAACAATGCACAATCTAGTTCAATGGAAAAATTATCATCTGGTCTTCGTATTAACCGTGCTGGTGATGACGCAGCGGGTCTTGCTATTTCTGAAAAAATGCGCGGACAAATTCGTGGCTTAGATATGGCTGCTAAAAATGCACAAGATGGTATCTCTTTAATCCAAACAGCTGAAGGTGCATTAAATGAAACACATGCAATTTTACAACGTATGCGTGAACTAGCGGTACAAGGTGGTAACGATACAAATGTAACTGCTGACCGTGAAGCGATTCAAGACGAATTAAATCAATTAATGTCTGAAATCGATAGAATTGCAACTACTACACAATTCAATACTCAAAACCTGTTAAGTACTGCTAGTGGCTTTAAAGCTACTCTTCAAATAGGAGCAAATGAAGGTCAAATTATTCAAATCCAAATTTCTAATATGAATACAACTGGACTTTCATTAACAGGTATCTCTGTAAAAGATAATTCAACAGCGAGCAGTGCAATTTCAACTATTAATAAAGCAATTGAGTCAGTATCTAAACAACGTTCAAAACTTGGTGCTTACCAAAACCGTTTAGACCATACTATCAATAACTTAAATACATCTAGTGAAAACTTAACTGCTGCTGAATCACGTGTTCGTGATGTTGATATGGCTAAAGAAATGATGGAACAAACTAAGAGTTCTATCCTTGCTCAAGCATCTCAAGCAATGCTTGCACAAGCTAATCAACAACCACAAGGTGTATTACAATTACTTCGTTAATATCAAACCAATAATTACTAATGATTTTACAAAAATATCGTGCTTAAATTTTAAGTACGATATTTTTATTAAAATCATTAATTCATAAGGAGCAACATGATGAAACCTTCTATTTCCCTTTGTATGATAGTTAAAAATGAAGAAAAAGTACTTAACCGATGTCTAACTTCTGTATCAAAATTTGTAGATGAAATAATAATAGTAGATACGGGATCATCGGACAATACAAAAAAAATAGCTTCTGAATATACTTCTAATATTTATGATTTCAACTGGATAAATGACTTTTCTGCAGCTAGAAACTTCGCTGCTTCAAAAGCGAGTGGAGAATGGATATTAGTATTGGATGCAGATGAATATGTTGATGAAGAAAATTTCCAAAGTTTTATTTCTGAATTGACAAAAGATAATGGTATATATGATGCATATACAGCCAAAATTCTAAACTTTTCAGGCAATTTCGGTGAACATTTAATTCAAAATCTTCATGACCGAGTATATAAAAACAACGGTGAAATTAGTTATTATCGTAAAATTCATGAACAATTTAAAAATAATGATAATACACCTGTAAAAACTAAAAACTCTAGTTTGCTTATATTTCACTCTGGTTATCTAAATAGAACCGTAAAGGAAAAAGAAAAGTCTGAAAGAAATAAAGAATTATTGGATTTAGAAATGATGGGTGAAAATAATAAAGACTTTGACTATTTTAACTTTGGAAATGAATATTTTTCTATGGGTAAATATTCAGAAGCATTAGAAGCATATTTAAAGGCTTATAAATATAAACGAGATTTTCGCTTAGCTTGGGTATCGACCACTCTTATTCAAATCATTATATGTCTTATTAATCTAAAAAGATATAATGAGGCACTGTCTGTATTAATTGATGCCGAAAATATATACGAAAATTCTCCTGAGTTTTTATATTTAAAAAGTGAAATTTATTTCCAAAGAGGCCAACTAGATGATGCAAAATCAGTCTTGTTGGAATTAGTTAATAATCCAATTAAATATTCAGATATTATTATTAGACCAGATTTGAAAGATCAAAAGCCTCATAACAGATTAGGACAAATATTCCTATATCAAGAGGATTATAATAATGCGATATATCACTATACAAGTGTATTAAATTTGAACAACAATCATAGCGAAAGTGTTGAAAAGGTTATTACAATTTTAGATAAGTTTTACCCAACAGATGAGATTATAAGTTTTTTGAATTCAAACCACTTAATAAATAATATAAACATAAGTACCTTTGCTAAAGCTTGTTTTGATATTGGAAATATTAACCTAGCAATTGGATTGCTAGATAATTTTTCAGAACAACAAAATCTGTTATATAAAATTGCTTTGCTAAAGAAATACTGTATTTCTCATGAAGGGAATATTGAGGAATTTAAAAGTATTCTTGAATTTGATTTAATTAAACAATTAATGGAAGCAAATTGGATTAATATAATTGATCTAATACTTTTAAAAGAAGATGCAATAATAGGAGATAGTCTATCTGATATTTTAAAATCATTAAAGAAGAATGATGAAATAAAAAAATTAATAGAGTTATTTAATGGTAGAGTTGAAATAACTGATATCGATGAAAATCTCATTACGTATTCACTCCAAATACTATTTGCATATAAAAATTATTCTTTATGTAATTTAATACTTGATGAAATTGAAAAGGTTGATAAAAAAATAATTGTCAAAGTATCAAGAATATTATTTGCTAATGGTTTTAAAGCTGAAGCATTACAATTATATGACTTATGTGATTGGAGTGACTTTATAGAAGAGGACTTTGTAAATATAATCAATAGTCTATTAGAAACGAATAATATGGCTGGTGCAATAGATTTTGCAAAATATGCAACAATTGTATATGAAAATGATTTTAGATTTTATGGTTACATATTATTGAATACACAAGAGACAAAGGTCTTTAATTCGACTTTAATTAAAGCAAAAGAGATATTTAAAGAAAGTCAATATCTACAAACATTTCAATTAATCTAAAGAAATATTTATTTTAGAAAGTTGTGTTTACAGTGAAAATATCTCTTGCAATGATTGTGAAAAACGAAGAGAAATATATAGAACGTTGTATAGAAAGTGTAAAAAATCTTGTAGATGAAATTGTAATAGTTGATACTGGTTCAACCGATAATACATTAAATATAATAAAACAAATTCCTAATATTAAATTATTTTGTTATAAGTGGAGTGACGATTTTTCAAAAGCACGAAATTACTCAATAGATAAGGCTACAGGTGATTACATATTAGTATTAGATGCTGATGAATATGTTGTTGAAGGATCCAAGGTTGAATTTGAAAAAGCTATAGTTGCCAATGCGATTGGAAGAATCCAGATAGAAAGTCGTTTTAAGAAAGATAATCAAGAATATTTTTCAAGTACATATGTCTCAAGATTCTTTTCTAAGGAAATAAGATATATTGGTGCGATTCATGAGCAACTTGAAAGTAAACAAAATAGAATTAAGCTTAATATTAGAGTCAAGCATGACGGATACTATGAAACACAAAAAGGTGATAGAAACATTCCACTATTAATTAACCAATTAAAGAATAAACCAAATGATCCTTATTATCTTTTTCAATTAGGAAAAGAATTAAGAATAAAAGAGAAGTATAAAGAAGCCTATCATTTTCTAAAAATCGCATATGAGTTAACAAATAAAAGTCTCCCATATTATGAAGAATTGGTATTAGAGATGATTAATAGCGGAAAAGAATTTGGTGAAATTGAGCTGCTAAAAATTATTGATGAAAATGAGTCTGAAATGGCGAATATTTCCGACTTTCATTTTGCTAAAGGTATGTTTTATATGAATTATTGTATACAAAACCCTAAAAGCTCTAATATTTTCGTTAATAAAATCGAAAAATCACTACTAAATTGTCTAAAAACACATGAAAAAAGTTATGAGTATGTAAAAGGTACAAGTAGTTACTTAGCTGCATTTAATCTTGGAGTCTATTATGAGGTGACTGGTGATATTGAAAAAGCAAAAAACTTCTATAAATTAGCTTCAAGTGATGGGTTCAATTTAGCAATGAAACGTTACAAAGAATTAACCACACAATAAAAATATTGATAATAGTAAAATTCATTTACAAAATGAAGATAGGAGAAGTAAATGCGATTGTACGTAAGAAATAATATACTTGAGTTGATTAATACAATTACCGAAGGAATAGAGTATATTAATAAGGAAAACTACGAAAACTCCAGACTATTAATAGAGGATTGTTTTTATGCTTTTAAATCTGTAAGTGAAATATTACAAAAGTATTTATCGGAAAAAAGGTTTACACATTACAATGAATTAATAATAAGTTTAGAGAAAGCCTTGAAAAAATATAATGATTCCAAAAATGACTGTAAAGAAGGATCAGAAGAATGCTTTAATATTTTATTACACTTATTAAATAATCTAAAGAATACATTGCAAGATGAGCCAGAAGTAAAAATTGAAATTCTATTTTTACCATATAAGTCTTCTATGTGGGATTCACTTGAAAGTATTTGGGTTGCAGCTAAAGACGATTCAAGATGTGATTGCTATGTAATGCCAATTCCATACTATGATCGTGATGAAAATCGTCAATTAGCCGAATTTCATTATGAGGGTGAGCAGTTTCCAAACTATGTACCTATCACGTCCTATTTAGATTATAATATTGCCGAAAGAAGACCAGATGTTATTTATTTCCATAATCCGTATGATGGAAATAACCTAGTTACTTCTGTTGCACCCGAGTATTATTCGGATAACTTGAAACAATATACAGATATGCTTGTTTATGTGCCGTATTTTATTGCTGGAGCTTATAGAAATGCAAAACAAGCTTCTTCTAAATGTTTAGCGAGTGGTGTAATTAATGCAAATAGAGTGATTGTACAATCAGAGGTTTTAAGGGATATTTATATAAGGAATGGCATAAGTCCAAAAAAAGTAATTGCTTTGGGATCACCTAAAATTGATGCTGTTTTAAACGATAATGAGACTTTAGAAATACCGAAAGAATGGAAAATGAAAATAACTGGCAAAAAAGTGATATTACTTAATAGTAGTATTGGCGCACTATTAAACAATCCTAATTATATGTTGGATTTAGAAAAAATAATACAAAATATTTTGAGTAATAAAGATGTGCTCTTATTATGGCGTCCTCATCCATTATTAGAGGCAACTATTAAATCGATGCGAAATAACTTCCTCAATGCTTATAATAAACTAAAAAGAGCTGTAAAAAATAGTGAGAATGGTATTTTAGATCAGAGTAGCAATTCTAAAAGTGCTGTTTATGTATCAAATGCAATGATTTCAGATAATAGTTCATTAATACGTACATATATTATGAGTGAAAAACCAATACTTATTTTAGAATCTTCTAAAAGTATAAAACATCAAGTATTACTTAGCTGTGATATTTACTCTTGTTATTTTTATAATGATGGTATTTCAGTAGAAAAATTTATTGAGATGGTGCTTGAAGGGGAAGATCCCATGATTGATAATCGAGTATGTGATTACAAAAATTCTCTCGTGAATATAGATGGAAGTTGTGGAATTAATACACATCGTTATATTTTTAATGAGCTACAGTCATGTATTTCTAAACACAATATAGAAAAGTAAGTAGGTAAATAAATGAAAAAAAGAATTGCTCTAGTTGGATTGAACAATTTCAATAATATGGGTGATCAAATTATTGCAGAAACAATGCAGTATCTAGTTAAAAAAAATGCAGAGGCAAATGTTGATGTGTTTTTTGTTGATATTAGTCCATATGATTCTTATTGTAAGATGTATCTACCTTTTAGATTTAAATGTTTTAATGCAATAAGAAAGTTGGAAAATATTGCAAACGCATTACATTCTAATAAAATATTATATTTCATTCAATATTTTTCTTGGAAAATAAAATTATATAGGTATTTCAAACAACAACTTAAAAATGCTGATGCAATAATATTTTCAGGTGGAGGTTTTATTAAATACCGTACACAGGAACTAAATTATCTTGTTGATTTGGTAACTAAGATAGCAAATGATAAAGGGATTCCAGTTATGATGAGTGGAATGGGAATAGAAGGTTATAGCGCTACAGATATTAGATGCCAAAAACTTAAAAGAGCTATTAATCGATCATGTATGAAAATTATAACTACTAGGGATAATTTAAACTTATTAAATGAGAGATATATTACTAATAAGTCCATAAAGACTGCATTAGTTGGTGATCCTGCATTATATATTCCTGAAACTTATAAAATTAAAAAAAAGAGTAGTAAAATAATAGGTTTAGGTATTATTAGAAGCGATATTTTTATTAAGTACGGAATTAAATTCTCACAAAAGGAACTAACAGAATTATATAAAAATATCATTAGAGAATTGAATGAAAGAAATATCAATTGGAAATTATTTTCAAATGGTCTTAAATCCGACTCTGAATTTGGTTTAAAAATATTAAAGGATTTGGGCATTGACACTGATAAGTATGTGCCTATTCCAAAATCATCGAAAGAATTAGTAAAAATTGTATCAGAATTTGATGCTATTATTGGAGCACGATTACATGCATGTATTACTGCTTATTCTCTTGATATACCGTGTATTGGATTAGTTTGGAATGAAAAGTTGGAATACTTCGGAAAGTTAATTGCGAAGGAAAAGAATTTTATCAATGTAAACCAACTTGATGCAAAATATATTGTTGATTCTTTGGAGAAAATAATTAATGAAACATATGATCTAGAACAACGTTATGAGCTTAAAAAATTAACAAAATTATACATTGATGATTTCGTAAGTATGGTTTGATTGTATATACTAGAGCAAGAAATGAGGAATAATTATTTGAAACGTAAAGTCAGACAAATAGTACTAGAACCAAAAATCTTACGAGATATGCAGATGATACAACTAGAAATGTTGATTGAATTTGATAGAATATGTAGAAAATATAATATTACGTATTCTTTGGATGGTGGAACTTTATTAGGAGCTATACGCCATAAAGGATTTATACCTTGGGATCCAGATATAGATGTTATTATGTTACATAGTGATTATCAAAAGTTTGCCAAATATTGTGTAAACGAACTTGATACGAATAGATTCTTTTTACAAGACCTGGATAGTGATCCCCATTATAGATGGGGTTACGCAAGATTAAGAAGGAAAGGTACGGAGTTTATTAGAGCAGGACATGAACATATGAAATATAAGACAGGTATATTTATGGATATTATGATTGTCGACAACATTCCTGACTCTATATTGGGAAGATACTTTTATCTATTCGTTGGATTTTGTATTAGAAAGTCTCTTTGGTCTGAAGCTGGAAAGTTTCTTCACGAAAACTGGCTAATGAGGAAATGGTACAGTTTTCTTTCACTTATTCCAAGAAATATATTTGTGAATTTATATAAACTTATATCTAATCATTATAATAAACAAAATACTTATTTAATTAAGCGTATGTTAGCACCATACCCTAAATCTTGCAAGTTCGGAACAAAAAGGAAATATTATGATGAACTTATTGAGATAGAGTTTGAAGGTTATAATTTTAAAGCATTTAAAGAATATGATGAATATTTGAGATTTGTCTATGGTGATTATATGGAGCTTCCACCACAAGAAGAAAGGATACCTCATATTCCATGTTCAAAATTAACCCTCGTTGAACCAAATCTAAAAGGATGATTTATGATATGAATGAAGCTATGAATGATAAAGTTTTGCAAAAAGATTTGGAATATATAGCAAATTATATTGCAGATAACTTGAGTTTAACAAACGAAAAAATATTAGTTAGTGGTGCGACTGGACTTGTAGGATCTATATTAATAAAATCCATACTCTGTTATAATCGTATTTTTAATAAAAATGTTATGGTTATTGGTTTAGCTAGGTCAAAGCAAAAAGTAGAAGAAGTATATGGTGTTATTTCAAATAGCAAATACTTACAACTGATATATAAAGACATTAGAGATTTAAATTCATTAGATTTTAAAGATATAAATATTGATTTCATAATACATACTGCGAGTGCTACTAACTCAAGTTTTTTTGTTGAGCATCCAGTTGAAACAATTGAAATTTCAGTGTTAGGAACAAATCAAATATTAAAAATTGCTACTGAAAAGAACATAAAAAGTATGGTTTATTTATCATCTATGGAAGTTTATGGTAAGACTAAAAATAGTGAAAAAAGAACTACAGAAGATGATTTAGGATTTATAGACTTAAGAAATGTGAGAAGTTCATACTCTGAGGGAAAACGAATTTCTGAGTGTATGTGTGTTGCCTATGCTGAAGAATATAATACTCCAGTTAAAATTGCACGTTTATCACAAACTTTTGGTGCAGGCATATTACTTAAATATGAAAATAGAATATTTGCACAGATTGTTAAAAGTGTTTTAGAACAAAGAAATGTAGTGTTACATACATTGGGGGAATCAATTGGTAATTACTGTGATACAAGGGATACGGTTATAGCTATTTTAATTCTACTTTTCAAAGGAGTTAATGGTGAAGCGTACAATATTTGTAATGAGGAGAGTACTGTTAAAATAAGAGATATGGCAGAAATGGTATGTAGAGAAATATCTAATGGAAGTATTTCAATAGAGTATGATATACCAAGTAATATAAAAACTTTCGGGTATGCACCTGATGTACCTTTAAAGTTGAGCTCATCAAAAATGAAGAACCTAGGGTGGAAACCTCAAATAAGTCTAAAGGAATCCTTTGAAAGAATGATTCAAAGTTCACAATCAAATTGAGTTACTTTAAATAAAATATAAGTGATTCTAGAATATGTGAAAATTGTTTAGATATGCTACAATTTGAAAGGAATAATATTATGATAACTGCATTGATATTTGCTGGTGGAACAGGTAAAAGAATGAATAGTAAGTCAAAACCAAAACAATTTCTAGAACTTCATGGAAAACCTATAATAATACATACGATTGAATATTTTGAAGATCATGAATATATTGATAATATTGCTGTAGTTTGTATTCCTACATGGATAAATTCATTAAGGGAAATATTAGAAAGATTTAATATAAAAAAGGTAAAGTGGATTGTTGAGGGTGGGGACACTGGACAAAAATCTATTTATAATGGTCTAACTACAATTTATAATGATTGTGAAAATCCTGAAGATACCATTGTCTTAATACATGACGGAGTAAGACCAATAATTACAGAACAACTAATTACAGATAATATTATAGCAGTTAAAAAATATGGATCAGCAATTTCAGTAGCAAAAGAAAGAGAAACTATTATTTCAGTTAATCTTGAAAGCACAATTGAAACTGTTTCAGACAGAAGTGTTACTAGAATTGCAAAGGCACCACAAAGTTTCTACTTAAGAGATATTATGAATGCTCACAATAATGCAATAAATGATAATTTAGAGGGTATGATTGATTCAGCTTCATTAATGAGACATTATAATTATCCTTTGCATACAGTAGAATGCTCTGCAGAAAATATAAAAATTACTACTCCAATGGATTTTTATATTTTTCGGGCCATTTATGAAGCTCGTGAAAATTCTCAAATATTTGGCCTATAATAATTTATTTGATATAGTATTTTTTTATTTATTATTTGAGACTTCTTTCATGAAGTCTTTTTTTATCTAAAAGTTTCAGAAAAGTATCCGATAATATGTGTATGAAGTTTATTATTTGGAGGGAGTATTATGAGGATTGAAGCTCAAGGGAATTCTGTTGAAATAACTACATATTCAAAATCAAAATCACTTAATACAGATTCTAGCAATCAAAAGATATTGAATACTTTGGAGTCTAATAATAATGATGAACTAGTTATCTCAAAAGAGAGCATACATCAAGTTGTTGATTCATTGAATGAAATATTTAATATTAATAATAAGAACTTAAAATTTGTCTATCATGAAGGACTTAAAGAATACTATGTTCAGTTGGTGAATTCTGAAACAGATGAAGTAGTAAAAGAAATCCCTCCCAAAAAACTATTAGATGCGTATTACGAGATGCAAAAATTAGTTGGAATGATCGTTGATGAAAAAAGATGAGTAGTTAAGGGGGAATAGAAATGTCAACTTTGCGAATCGGAGGATTAGCCTCTGGTATGGATATTGATAGTTTAGTAGAGAAATTAATGATGGCTGAGCGGGCACCTTTAGATAAATTAGAACAAAAAAAGCAAACATATGAGTGGCAACGTGATGCGTACCGTGATGTTAATACAAAACTGCAAACATTTGATACATATATTGCAGATAATTTAATCTTAAAAAGTTTAAATACGAAAACAGCAACAAGTTCAAACTCTGCATATGTTTCTGCAACAGCAACTGGATCAGCATCTGGAACGTTGACAATTGAAGGGGTATCCCAATTAGCAACAGCTGCAAGGGCTATTGGTACACAAAAGGGAGCTACCAGTTCATCTAAATTAAGCAATATTGGTATAACAGGTACGGGTTCATTTGAACTTAGAGCTATAAAAGCTGATGGTAGTATGGCAACCAAAACAACAAAAATCGAATACGATGAAAATATGACTGTATCCCAATTAATTTCTAAAATCAATAGTAGTGGTGCTGGAGTAAATGCGCTATTTGAAAATGGTATTCTCTCTATTACTGCAAAAAACACAGGAGACAATAAAAATGGTGCGGAGATTGAGTTATCTAATGATGTACAAGACGTATTCGGTAAATTAGGTTTATCAGCTTCAATCCCTGATGCAAACGGTATAAGAATATTAGCAGATGGTGGTACGAATGCAGTATTCCAAGTAAATGGAATTGCCACAGAAAGATCTACTAATACTTTTTCGATTTCAGGATATTCAATTACCATAAAAGAAACATTTAACGTTAATTCGACAATTGATAATATGTTAATTACAGCTGAAAAAGAAAGAGATAACGCTAAGAATGATCTAGATGTAAGATTAACTGATAATCTAGAAAAAGCAATAACTGAATATACACAAAAGCTTATCGATGATTATCAAATAAAATTAGAATCGATTATTGGATCTTCGGCTTTAAATGAAACAGAAAAAAGTGCTTACGATAGAATCAAAAATAAAGCTTTTTTAAGTAATCTTTCAGAAACGGATATTAAACAACTGTCAACCTTTTCAGTAGATCCAGATGCTAATGAGGAAGAAATTAAAGCAACAATTTCAGCAGAATTGGACGAAAATTTATCACCGGAATTAAAAGTGAAACTGCTTACTTTATCAAAAGAACAGCTTGTAGAATTATCTAAACTTGATGAAACACAATTAAACCACTTGCAATATGAAGCACAGAGAGAAATTAAACAAGATAATTACAACTCTCTAAATAAGAGTTTTTTAGAAGGTCTAACTGAAGGTGAGATAACTATTATTTCAGCTATTGATTTTAGCAAGAAAGATCCGTACGAAGGACTTACTTTAAGCGATGATTTAAAGAAGAAATTAGATGGATTATCTTCAGTACAAAAAAAAATAATAGATAATCTTTCAGAAGACGATTTAACAGCTTTTAAAGAACTTGCAACTGTCCAAATCCCACATGATGAGAAACTAGCTGCGAAAGAGACTGCTGAAAAAGCTTATGAAGCAGGTGAAAAGCGTTTAGCAGATGCTGAGGCAAGTTTAATTGTGGCGCAAGCAGCTAAAAATAAAGAGGTAGCAAATCCATCTACTGCTCCAAAAATTTCTACTATAAGTTTAACATCCACTACTAACGTAGATGAGATAATTAACAAAATCAAAGACTTTGTTAATACTTACAATGGTTTAATCAAGGATTTAAATAATTTAACAAAAGAATCAAAATATCGAGACTATCAACCATTAACATCAGCACAACGAAAAGAAATGGAAGATAATGATATAGAACTTTGGGAAAAAAAGGCGAAAAGTGGTCTTTTGCGAGGGGATTCTATAATTCAAAATGGCCTTTCTTCTATGCGTAGCTTAATTTACCAAACAAATTCCAGTGTAGCGAATTCTAAATTCAATACATTATATAACGTGGGTATAACAACTTCGAACAATTATTTGGAAGGTGGTACCCTAGAAATTGATGAAACTAAATTGCGGGCTGCTTTAAATGAAGACCCTGATGCAGTGGCTACACTTTTTAGCAATTCTAGTGGTAAAGTTGTCAAAGAAGGTAATATAGTAAAGAGTGATTCTCGTGGTTACTTACAAAAATTACGTGCATCCTTTGATGAAATACAGGGAAAAATTGAGAATCGAGCTGGTCGTTCAACAATGACCCAGACTCAATATACACTTGGTAAATATTTAAAAGATGTAGATGACCAAATCGATAAATGGCAAGATAAGTTGGTTGATATAGAATCACGCTATTGGAAACAGTTCTCTGCAATGGAGACTATGATCAATAAAGCAAATAGTCAATCTACTATGCTTTCTGGCTTATCTTTCTAAGATAATTGGAGTTGTTCAACATGGATACTAAACAACAGTTACTTCAAGTCTCCGCAAAACTTTTTCAATTTTTAGAGTCTGTTCCCTCTGGCGAAAATAGGGATGAGTTTATTAGAGAAATTGATTGTCAACTTGAAGAACGTGGGAGATTAATTGCACTCTTAAAAGAGAGTGGTATACAAATTGACCCACAAAACAAAATGCATTCAATTTTACTTCAATTAGACAATGGAATTCGAGCACGATTGAATATTGTTATGGAATCCGTTAAACAAGATATGAAAAATTTACAAAATGCTAAGAAAAATGAAAAACAATATATTAATCCCTATTCATCTGTTCGTGTCATGGATGGGATGTATTACGATAAGAAAAAATAATCGTTTTATTGTAGATTGTTCAAAGATTTGCAAAAGGAGTGTCAAAAATGGTAGTACAAAATGCATATAATGCTTATCAGCAAAATAGCGTAACAACAGCTTCTCCAGGTGAATTAACATTAATGTTATATAATGGTGCTCTTAAATTTCTGAATAAAGCTAACCAAGCTATTACTGATAAAAATATTTCAGAAAAAAATACGAACATTCAAAAAGCTCAAGCAATTATCAATGAATTAAATGTAACACTAAACATGGACTACCCAATTTCCAAGCAAATGTATGCTCTTTACGACTATATGAACCGCCGTTTAATCGAAGCAAACATTAAAAATGACCAAGCAATTGTGGATGAAGTGATTGGCCTAACAACTGAATTTCGCGACACATGGAAACAAGTAATCCAAATTACACGACAACAGCAGTACAGTAATACACAACAAATTTAATAATTGCTAGTTTATTGGCTCTGGGGGGATTTCCTTCAGGGCCTTTACTTAATTCGTAACTTTACCTGCTTTTAATATTGTATTAATGAGAGCATCAATGAATTTTTGCCACCACTTATTTCAAAACACGACATAACTAAATTTTGTAAAATTAGCACATATCTTTAATTATTTTTCTTCAAATCCAGCAGTCCTCTCAAAAAAACGTCCCTGGACTTCAACTAGACCACATCAAAATATTTTACAAATCCTTGAACACCCCCACAAAAATCACCTGAAAAGTTGGTGATTTCATTCGACTTTCCATACCCAAAGTTTGATAATAATAGTAAGAAATACAGTAAAAGTCTGGAGGGAAAACTCCATGCAATTTAAACGACATGAAGGCTTTCGATTTGTGTTCAACGAACCAATCGATGCTAATTTCGTCCTATTAAATAAGGATGGACAAGCCACAACTGAAACTACCGAAAATCAAAACCATCCTTGTAAAATTCTTGATCTGAGTCCTCGTGGTATAAAAATATATACCGATGCCCAAATTGGGAAAGATAAAAG
>DATMFE010000237.1:0-35608 GCA_035556295.1 Ureibacillus sp. | reverse complement strand
TCCCAAATTGAATACCTTGATATATATGCCTAATGCATTATCGATAATAGGGGGAATATAAATGGATCATTTTCCAAACCAAATGTACGGTTTTCCAACTGGTAATTCCTTTTCTCCGATGAATATTGGAGCAAATGCTTCAACACATCCTTTTGCATCTTTGCAAAATCAACCATACTCTGGACATATGTTATCCATACCCATGATGTATGCACCTTTTTCTCCATATTGTTCTTCCAATTGTATTAGTCAAGCCGAGTTTAATTTATTGCTTATTTTTAGAGAGCTTTGGGAGGAGCATATTTCCTGGACTAGAATGGCAATTGAAGCACTAGTTTTCAACCAACCAAATACAAATGAAACGGTTGCAAGACTCCTTCGAAATGCTAACGATATGGGGAAAACGCTAATGGGGATCTATGGTCCAAAGGTTGGTAGTATGTTTGCGGATTTAATAAGAAACCACCTCGTAGTTGCAGCGGATTTAGTTAAAGCTGCTATTGCAGGAGATCAAGCTAAGTTTGCTGATTTAGATAAAAAATGGACTGAAAATGGAATTGCCATTGCTACTTTCTTAAGTAGGGTAAATCCATATATTAATTTTGAGGAATTTCGAGATTTGTTCCTCCAACACTTAGAGCAAACAAAAAATGATGTTTCATTAATGATAAAAAAAGAATATAAAATGGATATCGAACAATACGACGAAATGCAACGGCATATACGAGAGATTGCTGATTATATGACAGAGGCAATCGTAAGACAGTTTCCCCATATGTTTATGTAGATAGGAGAGGGTGCAATCAATGCATCCTCTTTTTTATATTTTCTTCATCATGAGGCAAACTTGTTCAACATATAAATTAAAAAGCATTTTTTGGAGGGATGAGATGGGCAATAAATTAAAGTTTAAGGAAATGATTCTTTTAATACCAATTATTCTACAATATCTTCTTAATGGTAGTCTTATTGTGTTAGCCATACTCTTATCATTCCAACTTTTACGAGAGATATTGGAGTTTGTTCGAATATTGGTGATCTATGAAGTTTATGATTATAAGAATTTCCTCGCGAATATCCTCATTTTCTTTTTGTATTTCGAGTTTATAACGATGATCGTAAAATATTTTAAAGAAGATTATCACTTTCCATTACGTTATTTCCTATACATTGGTATTACTGCAATGATTAGACTAATTATTGTCGAACACGAACATCCACAAGATACATTACTCTACTCCATCGTTATTTTAGTATTAATCATCTGTTATTTCATCATTAACTTAACACCCCACGAACGTCCTAAACAGCCATGGTTATATAAAAATAAGGAATAAATAGCCTATCTTTCTTATTGATTACAAATCTATAATTAACATTTAACGATTCTTTTTCATCGGGCGCATTTATCCCCCAAAAAGTAACCGTGACATTCGCCCCTAACTACCCAGTACATCTGCATACATTAAAAAGAAAAACGGAGGCTTATGGGCTAATGTACATGAATAATGGGTATGGGTATGGCTATCCATATAACTATGGTGGAAATGTTCCTGGTTACTATCAAGGAAATCAAGTTCCAATGAATTATTATGCGCAAGTAAATCAACCTATGTATGTTCAACAAACTAGATTGACTCCTCAGCAAATGTTACAAACTCTTCGTTCACAACATAATGATTTATACACACAAATGGACCGAGCAGGCGTTAGTAGACAATTGACAGAAGCTCTTTTCTTTTTTGTCGTAAACTACACGATTAATCAAGCAAATCATAATCAATCTGCTAGTCAAATCTATCGTTTGTTCCAAAGGGAAACTCCTTGGTTTAATATGCTTATTGAATCAATCAATCTCCCATTAGATACGATTGATCGAATTTTAACTAGAGTCATCCAAATTACTTTGAATGAAATTAGAAGAGGCCAACCTGGTCCTGGACCTGGACCTGGACCGGGGCCAGGACCTAGACCTGAGCCAACACCTGGCGGTTGGTCTGAATGGGAAAATCTCGGTGGCGTCTTAACAAGTGCCCCTACTGTATCTTCTTGGCAAGCCAACCGACTAGATGTATTTGCTAGGGGTACGGATAATACGCTTTACCATAAGTGGTGGGACGGCTCACGTTGGAGTGATTGGGAAAGCCTTGGTGGCGTCCTAACTAGCCCTCCTGGTGCTGTTTCTTGGGGACCAAACCGTATAGACGTATTTGTAAGAGGTACGGACAATGCGCTATATCATAAGTGGTGGGACGGTTCGCGTTGGAATGATTGGGAGAACCTCGGGGGTGTCTTAACTAGCGGACCAGCTGCTTCTTCACGTCGTTCCAATCAATTAGATGTGTTTGTAAGAGGAAATAATAATAGACTTTATCAAAAAACTTGGGATGGTAGTCGTTGGATTGATTGGGTCGACCTTGGTGGTAATCTAAACTCAGAGCCAGCAGCCGTTTCATGGGGTCCTAATCGTATTGATGTATTTGCTAGAGGGCAAAATAATAACCTAATTCACAAATGGTGGGACGGTAGAAATTGGAGTGATTGGGAGAACCTCGGAGGATCACTTACTAGTGCTCCTACAGTTTCTTCAACTAGAGAAAACAGACTTGAAGTGTTTATTAGAGGAACTGGAAACCGCCTTTATAGACGAGTTTGGAATGGTTCACGTTGGGGAGATTGGGAAAACCTCGGAGGCAACTTAACAAGTGCGCCTGCTGCTGTTTCTTGGGGGCCAAATCGTACGGATGTATTCGCAAGAGGACAAAATAATAACCTTTACCATATTTGGCAAGGGCGATAAGAAGAAAAGTCGTTGAGGAGACTACAGTTCTCCTTTAACGACTTTTTTCTATATAGTTAAAAATTAATAGATTGTAGAATAAATCCACCAATTACTCCGGTAAATACAACAAGCCATGGTGGGCACTTCCAAAATTGAAGCATACTAAATAAGAAGGTGGCAAAAACAAAATCTACTGGAGCTAGTACAGAAGTTATAAAAATAGGATCGTAGAATGCTGCGATTAAAATACCAACAACTGCCGCATTTACTCCCATAAATGCCCCTTTTACTTTGTTATTTCGGCGAAGTTGATTCCAAAATGGGAGTGCACCAAACACAAGTAAAAAAGCTGGTAAAAATATTGCAATGGTGGCAAGGAGACCTCCCGCCCACCCATTCATAACGGCTCCTAAAAAAGCAGCAAATGTAAATAGTGGACCTGGTACTGCTTGCGTTATGCCATAGCCCCCAAGAAATGCTTCTTCACTTACCCAACCAGACGAAACAAACTCACTTTCAAGTAAAGGTAATACAACATGTCCCCCACCAAATACTAATGATCCAGCTCGGTATACACTATCAAATACTGCTATCCATTCTAATTTCGTTACTTCACTTAATATTGGTAGAACAATTAATAATCCAAAAAATAACGTTAAGCATAACGCACCAAATCGTTTCGAAATCGGGAAATGTGTTACCGAATCTACTTTTTCTTGATTTGACCGATAAATGAAAAATCCTAGCATAGCAGATAATAAAATAATCCATAATTGTCCAAAGGCTGTTTCCCATAGAAGCGCAATGGACATGCCAAACAGTACAATTGCTTTTCTAGTTAAATCAGGTGCTAAATTTTTTGCCATTCCCAGTATTGCGTGGGCTACAACTGCAACCGCTACTAGCTTCAATCCACGAATCCAGCCCACTTCACTTATACTATAGGCATCTATCACTAACGCAAAAAGGATTAAGGCAAGAACAGATGGCATGGTAAAACCTAAAAAGGAAATAATTCCTCCAATAACTCCACCACGTACGACACCAATCCCAATTCCAACTTGGCTACTAGAAGGGCCAGGTAGAAATTGACATAGTGCAACTAGTTCAGCATAAGTCTTTTCATCAATCCATTTCCTTCTACGCACATATTCCTCATGAAAATAACCAAGATGTGCAGTTGGCCCACCAAATGAGGTCAACCCAAGTTTTGTCGAGATTATTAATACTTCTAGTAATGTTTTCATAGAAACAGATTTATAGCTCATTTAGAAAATCTCCATCTATTTATATTTGACTAGCTTGATAGTAACAGATAGAGAGATTTTTCCAAAGCGACTTTACTGAGTCTTAATAGATTCGAAATAAAATTAATAAATTGCCAGACAAAAAGCCTTTGGTTAATATGACTACATTCGTAGCACATTAACCAAAGTCGTTTTTAATTAATCGTTGAAATAGTAATGGAATAATTATTAAAAAATCAAATATAAAATCAGGTGGTGATATGGAAACACCAACAACTACTAAAATGAAATAAGCAACCTTTCTCATGCATTAACTTATCACGCTACCGAAGGCATGATCAAATACTTAAAAGAAGGCGGAGGCTTATTAGCCGAAGCTAAGAAAGAGAAAACATTAGCATAATGGAAAACAGTGCCACGGGTTTATAAAACTCGTGGCACGATTTAATTTCATCTCTATATTTTTACTAATCTCTAATCACTTCAGAATTTTCATATTATCAGAATTTTACAATTAAATTTTAAATGCGTGTATAAATTCACTTAATTTTTCTTATAATTTTCAATAATTGGTTGAAAAATCAGTATTTTTTTAATAAATATTTGACCTTTAGCGCTTTAAAGTATAGAATCGTTACATAATTTAATGAGAATAGGTGTTTTAGGTTGAGTAAATTATTTAGAAAAAAAGATGTTTCGCAATTATTAAATAGCAATACTGAAAAATTGCCACAAACATTAGGTGCCCTTGACTTAATTATGTTAGGAGTAGGGGCAATCGTTGGTACAGGAATTTTCATACTACCTGGAACTGTAGCTGCTACCCATGCTGGTCCTGCTATTGTTATTTCATTTGTCATTGCTGCCATTGTTTGTGCATTAGCTGCCATGTGTTATTCAGAGTTTTCTTCAACTGTTCCTGTTACAGGTAGTGCTTACACTTACGGTTATATTGTATTTGGAGAATTAATTGCTTGGTTAGTTGGATGGGCTTTAGTTTTAGAATATGGACTGGCCTCTGCCTCTGTTGCAACAGGGTGGTCAGCTTATTTTGTAAATCTTCTAGAAGGTTTAAATATCCACATTCCTGCCATGTTGACTGGTCCATTTGATCCTAAGAATGGTACTTTTATTAATTTGCCAGCAGTACTGATTGTACTTGCCATTGCTTATCTATTATCCCGAGGTATGAAGGAATCAAAGACAATCAATAAAATCATGGTTTTCGTAAAAGTTGGGGTAATTCTTTTGTTCATATTGGTAGGAATGTTTTATGTAAAACCTGAAAATTGGCAACCTTTTATGCCATTTGGAATTGAGGGTATTCTTAGTGGAGCGGCTTTAGTGTTCTTCGCATTTCTTGGTTTTGATGCAGTGTCATCTGCTGCGGAAGAAGTAAAAAATCCACAACGAAATATGCCAATTGGAATTATCGGTTCATTGTTGGTTTGTACTATCTTATATGTAGCTGTTTCTCTAGTACTAACAGGCATTGTTTCCTATACACAATTAAACGTTACAGATTCAGTTAGCTTTGCTCTTCAAATGGTAAATCAAAATTGGATATCAGGGATCATTTCAGTGGGTGCTGTATTCGGAATGATGACCGTCATTCTTGTGATGATTTTTGGAGGAACAAGACTTCTTTATGCATTAGGTCGTGATGGGTTACTCCCAAAGGTAATGCATGAATTAAATCCAAAAAATCAAACGCCAGTTAAGAACACTTGGATATTCTCAATCCTTATCGCACTTTGTGCTGGATTAATTCCTTTAGGAACTTTAGCAGAGCTTGTAAATATGGGAACTTTAATTGCATTTATTATTGTATCAATTGGTGTGATTTTTTTAAGAAAAAACAAAAACATGCCATCTGGAGGATTTAAAGTACCTCTTTTCCCTATCATTCCAATTCTTTCGTTTTTAGCGTGTATATTTTTAATACTTCAATTAGGGATTACTACTTGGATTGCCTGTGGGATTTGGTTTTTACTTGGTCTTGTGATCTATTTCATTTATGGGCGTAACCATAGCACAATAAAAGAATAAGATGTAATTTAGCTTTCATCAGTTTAGTTAACTGATGGAAGCTTTTTTATTTCTTTTAAAATACTACTCTCTCCAAAAGTGAATAATGATACAATGAAGTTGCAGAAAGATTCATAAATCTACTTGTATTTAAAGGAGTAATTTTATATGGAAAAGAAAAATTTAGAGCTAGCAATCCAACTACGTCACGAACTTCATGCTCATCCAGAGTTGTCTTATCAAGAAGTTTGGACAAAACAACATTTAATGGATTTTTTAAAAGAGCACACAACAAACCTAAAAGTTGTTGATAAAGGGAAGTATTTTTATGCAGTATATCACGCTGGAGAAGGCAAACGAAATATTGCATTCCGCGCAGATTTTGATGCTCTACCAATTCCTGAAACAATTGAATTACCTTATGGTTCACAAAACCCTGGCGTTGCCCATAAATGTGGGCATGATGGACATTCTGCTTCCCTTGCTGGATTTGCATTAGAAGTAGACCAAAAAGGGGCAGAGCACAATATTTTCTTCCTGTTCCAACATGCAGAGGAAACGTCACAAGGCGCGATAGAAGCACAAGAAATGATCGATGATGAAAAAATCGATGAGATCTTCGGTTATCACAATATGTCTGGTTTTCCTGCAGGAATGGTTGGTGTAATTGACGGTACTGCACACTGTGCATCTAGAGGTATGTCTATTGAAATGGTAGGCTCCCCTTCACATGCAAGTGAACCTGAAAATGGGAAAAATCCTTCTTTTGCAATAGCTAAAATTATTGATGCGATTCCTCAGTTTACATCAGCCGAAAACAATAAGGGATTAGTCCTTTGTACCATTATTCAAATTGACGTAGGCTCTGAGAATTATGGAATCCAAGCACATACTGGCGCTCTTAGAATGACCATCCGTGCTGAAAAAGAAGTGGAATTAGATCGTCTTCAACATAATATTGAAGAACTTGCTACTAAACTATGTTCAGAACAAGGAATAAAAGTGACATTCAAATACAATGATATTTTCCCCGAAACTGCAAATCATAAAGAAAGCTCAGATAAAATACGCCAAGTATGCACGAAGTTGGATCTACCAATTTATGAATTACCAAAAGCGTACCGAGCTTCAGAAGACTATGGCTATTATTTAAAGAAAACAAAAGGTGCCTATTGCTTCATTGGAAATGGAGAAAATTACGCTCCAATCCATACTTATGAGTATGATTTCCGTGATGAGAATATTAAAATTGCTGTTGAGCTATATAAAGGATTAGTAGGAATGGAGTAAAATTACTGGAACATGTACTCCCCTAACTCGTCTAATCAAGTAGTTAAGGATTGGAGGCATGATTACTCTGAAAAAAGTACTATACGTATTAATCGTTTTACTTCTTATCGTTGCAGGCATTTATTTTTATCGCCAATCTATATCAACAGATGTTGCAAAAGAAGAGCAACAACAATCCGATCCTATCGATGAGGATAAAGAAGGGGGCATAACAGTGGATGACTTGGTTTCCAATATTGTGTCAAATTCACTTGAAGGCAAAATCCCCGATGCTTCTTTCCAAGTAGGTTTTACGGATATCGGTGAAATCAATAATGCTTTTGGAAAACCAACCAGTATGGACCAAACCGTACTCGGCAACTATGCGACATATTCTAATGGCATAACAATCGGCTTCCAAAAAGCAATTGCCTTTGACTTACGATCTTATGATGAGAGCTTACAGCAAATTCACCTTTCAGATATTAAAAACGTTCAAGGTGAGCCAGATAATGTCACGTATTACAAAGACGAAAATGTGGATCAAATCATATTATATTATCATGTGAATTCGAATTATCAATTAAAGTGGATTCTTCCAAATCCAACAGATCAGGATCCAGATCCAGTCGTGGATCACATTTCAGTATTTACTGAGCCACCACTAAGTGCAGAAGTACTTACACTACTTCAAAACATGACGCTCGAAGAAAAGATTGGCCAAATGATTTTCGCTGGATTAGATGGTGCAACTTACGATCAAGCTACTGCGAGTCTCATTAATCAATACCATGTTGGCGGAGTGATTTTTAATAAGAAAAACTTTCTTTCTGCAGATCAGACAATACAATTTGTAAATCAAATTAAATCTAAAAATGCGGAAAATCCACTTCCAATTTTCATCGGTGTTGACCAAGAAGGTGGACGTGTTGCAAAACTACCAGGGAACCTCACACCAATTCCTACAAACATGCAAATTGGAAAAATAGGAAGTTCAGAATTTTCTTATGCAATCGGTGAACTACTTGGAAGTGAAGTAAAATCTTTTGGTTTTAATATGAACTTTGCCCCTGTTTTAGATGTAAATAGCAATCCTAAGAACCCTGTAATAGGTGATCGCTCATTCGGAGCTACTGCGAGTATTGTAAGCCAACTTGGTATTGAGACCATGAAAGGAATACAATCTAAGGATGTCATCGCAGTCGTTAAACATTTCCCAGGACATGGCGATACAGCTACGGATTCACACCTAGAATTACCAAAGGTTGATAAGACGATTGAAGAACTTGAAGAAATCGAATTGGTTCCTTTCCGACAAGCAATTCAAGAAGGAGCTGATGTGGTAATGATTGCTCACATTCTATTACCACAACTAGATCCAGAAAATCCATCATCCATGTCGCCAGTCATTATTTCTGACCTTTTACGTAGCAAATTAAATTATGAAGGTGTAGTCATCACAGATGATATGACCATGCAGGCAATAACAGATCATTATGATATTGGCTCCGCATCAGTACAATCTGTGAAGGCTGGAAGTGACATTATTATGGTTGCTCATGACTATAACAAGGTAACTGCAGCATTTGATGCGATTCAATCTGCTGTCGTTAACGGGGAAATTCCAGAAGAGCGTATTAATGATAGTGTACTTCGTATCATTCAACTAAAAGAAAAATATCAACTTCATGATAACCAGGTTCAGGGTGTTGATCTTAACGCAATCAACCAACAGATTCAAAATGTGTTAAAAGATTATTATTACTAAAACGATTTGTTTTTTGAGGACATCTGCTTAGTTCTTGTATATAGTAAAGTTAGGTGATAATCATGAAAACAAAAATGTATCTAAACGAAGAGCATTTACTTGCTGGTATAACATTAAAGGATTCGACTGAATTAGAGTTTAACAATATGGCGCTTCATGTTTGTGAAATGGAAGAGAATATCCTGAAAAATAGAGCAAATCTGGCAACTCTCCTTGAGTGCAAGATTGAAGATTTCGTATGTGCAACTCAAACGCACAGCGCAAATGTCCATAAAGTTGTATTAGATGATAAAGGTCGTGGCGGTACGAACATTAAGACTGCTATACCTGATACTGATGCACTCTACACTGATGAGCCAAACATTCTGTTATGTACCTTTACAGCAGATTGTGTTCCTGTTATCTTTCACCATGAGGAAAGAGGAATTGTTGGCGTAATTCACTCTGGTTGGCAAGGGACAGTGAAAGAGATTACGCCAAAAGTGTTCAAACGATTAATCAACGAAGAAGGTTGTAATCCTGAAGGTTTTCAAGTCATTCTTGGTCCTGCACTAAGCCAGGAGAAGTTCGAAGTAGATGAAGATGTCTATGTTCGTTTCAGAGATTTAGGTTATGCCGATGACTTCATGTATTTCAAAGAAGAAACTCATAAGTTCCATATTGATAATCAAAAAACAGTCAAGAAACAATGTGAACTTGCCGGCATCCCTTCCGAAAATATAAAGATCGATTCAACATGTACATTCTTAAGTGATGAAGGATTTTCCTATCGACAAGATAAGAAGGCTGGAAGACATCTAAGTTTTATCATGAAACGAAAATAAACACATCAAGGGCAGTTCACACTACCCTTGATGTGTTTTTACATTATAACTTCTCCACCAAAACACCATTGTTCTTAAGTAGATTTATGTAAAACGGGTCCTTCCCAATGGCATACACACGATCACAAAATGTAATAATTTCATTCATATCGTGAGATGTATATAAAATAATCTTCCCTTGTTCTTTTGCTAATTTTACTAAGTACTTACCGATTTCATTTTTAGATTTCATATCAATTCCAACTGTTGGCTCGTCTAGTAAAATCAAAAGAGGGTCGTGCAACAAACTTATAGCGATATTTAATTTGCGTTTCATACCACCAGACAAGGATTTCACTGGCTCTTTCCACTGTTCCAACTGCATATCTAAACATAATTGACGACATTCTTCTTTTGTTCTTCTTTTCCATGAAAGCTTTTCAAAGAACAGCATATTTTGTTCAACGGTAAACTCTTCCCACAAGGATAGTTCTTGTGGGACATAGCCAACAATTTTCCGAATCGCTTCAGGCTTTTTCCCATAAACGAATTCGCCCAACTGGACAGTCCCTTTTGATAACCGTGTAATTGTAGCTAGAAGGTTTAATAGCGTGGACTTTCCTGCACCATTTTCACCAACTAATCCCACTATTTCTCCTCTATTTAGCTGGAAGGAGACTCTATCTAATATTTTCTTCTTTCCATAGCTTTTCTCTAAATCTACAACCTTAAGCACGTAACTTGTCTCCTTTCCAATACCAAATACAGAACAATCCTAAAAGAACGGTCAACCAAACATAGGGAATTTGCTCATTTAGCAAACTCGTTATAGGGCTTAAATTTTCTACCCAACTCCATTGTTTTGTTACCCCTTCCACGGGTATGATTGCCCCACCTAGGACCATGAGTATTAATGTAAAACCAATGGAACCTACATAATAGATCAACGATTGTCTAAATAGGTTCACAAATAAAAACGCCAGTAAGTTTATAACAATTCTAAATATAAATAATGATAACCATAGTTTGACTGAAACTTGTTGTTGCAAGAAAACACTTAATAATAAGAAGGTTAGAGCGTCTATCAAAATCATGATTACTGTATAAATGATAAGACCAAAGCTTGCAAATTTTTCGAAACCAGTGGATGTGAATAGCCATCTAATATGTAGCTCTTCCCTTTTTTCCTTTATTACCCAGTCAAAAAGAAAGAAAGTTGTCATCAGACTAAAAAGTGCCCATATTCCCCATGTATTAATGATTGGGAAAACTCCATCTTCCGTAGGTCCACTCTCATTGTTTAGATAGGAAAAGCTTGTTTGTAACAATTGTTGAGTTTCCTGCTTTTCAATACTCTCCTGAACAATTTCTTCCCAGTTCCATTTCTCATCTGTTTTATATTCTTTAAACAGATCTCTTACTTCATATGCAGCTTTCACACGTGAGACATCATCTTGGACAAATGAAGTCACTAATTCCTTCACAGCAAAATAAGCATACGATCGATTTGAAGAATAAGCATCAATGACACCCTTCCTCTTTCCACCCATAATCGCTTCCTCATATTGCCTTTGCAATATAAACACACTATCCAACTCATGCTTCTCTAGTTCATTGATTGCTTCACGTTCGTTTAATAACCTTACATCAAAGTATGCAACATCACTTAGCTTTTCAATAAGTTGATTCGACAGTTGCGACTCTCTCTCAACTACTAAACCGATAGGAATTTTCGTATCTTCTCCCCAAAGCCCTATTAATCTGATAGCTATATACGTTAGTAAAAAGGGAAATGCCAACCAGAAGGTAAGGCTTTTCCAATCATTTTTCATCCTTATAACTCTTGCATAAAGAAGCCCTTTCAACTCGCCCACCTCTCTTTAATAAAGGTTGACAGCCATAGCAATGTAAAGCCTGTAATCATTAGGATTGTTAGTCGGTTATATTCCGCATAGTTTCTTTCTTCAAGGGCAATATCTGTGATCCAATTAAATGTTTCATGCGAAAAGATAAATGGTAAAATATCCTGTAATGATAACGGTAAATAGATAGAAGGAATAATGGAACCACTTGTGATCACCACTAAGAAGATAAAGAATATTTGTATAAGAATAGTCACCTTTATAGACCTTATCCATACATCTATAATTGCAATTCCCACTAAAAGAAGTAGGCTATATAAAGCTGTATATTGTACAAGTCTTAGACAGTCTATCCAATACAAATCAAGGTCAAAGTAGTTTGCTATCGCTATAAATGTCATACTTGCCAACATCACATTACCAGCAAATGCAACCATTATTCGTGCTAAAACAGTTTGCCAAATCGTCACGCCAAATAGTTTCTGTCTAGTCACAAGGGATGGATGCTCATCTTTCCTTAATAATTCATAAAAGCCGAATAACCAAATAGTTAGCGCAAGAAACCAACCAGAAAGCGTAAAGAAATGGGTCGGAGATGAGGTTGCGATATTTGTTACTGTACCTTCCTTTACTAATTGACCTTTAGCTAAAGTAAATAGGGTAAATTCAATAAATAGGTCATATTGATACTTTTCAAATTCTGTATCTGTCATGTCTGTTTTTTTCGCGTAATCGTATACTGTTAAGATATTTGCCTGAGCTGATTCTATGTATCTTGTAAAGCTTTCAACTAATTCTTTCACAAGTAAACTATCCGTTTTCTGTTGTGCATTACCAACGATTGGTATTGTAAGTGATACTCCGTTATACATACTTTCAGTAAACTCTTTAGGCAAAGTAATATAAGCACTAATCTTATTCTCTTCAATTTCTTTTTTTGCTTCATCTTCTCTCATCATCTTCATATCAATCGTTCCATCTTGAGTAAAGCTGGATTTCAAGAAACTGCTGATTAATTTCGTCTCTTCTGTCTGATCATCATCAACTAATCCAACTGCAATTGCTGAAGATATAGGAGATTGAACTAACGAGATAATCAGTAATGCGATAATGGAAATAATGAAAATTGGAAATATAAAAAGCAGAAGAAGTGATTTCCACTTCTTCTGTAGCTGTTTAACGTATTGATGAACAAAGAATAGTATATTGTTTATACTTTTCAAGGTGTAATCACCCATTCATTAATAGAGTCCTAGCTCAAAGTAAAGGTTCATAAACCAGCTTTGCGCTTCAGTAAGGAATTCTTCAGTCATATAAGTTTCAATCTCATCAGAACTCATAGCACCGATATTCACAATGTTATCCGTTGGAATATCTACATTTTTAATAAATGATCCTACTTCATCCAACGTAATGGCAATATCGAATTCATATGAGCTAACTCCAAATGTGTGTTCAGCTTCCATTGAATCACCTTCGTAAGAAGATTCGCCTTCCCAGAAGAGTTCAATATCATCATAGTCATCTTGGAAATTCAATGTACGATTAAATGTACGATCTCCGCCTTTTAATTCTTCTGAACCTTCATAAGTAAATCCAGATCCATAATCATCTAAAAGTGTAATTTCATCTTCAATATCACCATTTTTAGATGATAAATCACCTACGAAGTATAATTTTTCACCATCGACTTCAAATGTATAATCCCATTGTTGTTTTTCTTTCGTAAATTGACGAGATCCTACTACTTTCAATTCATCAATTTCTAATTCACTTTGAACTACTGCATCTGATGCAACCCAAGCTGTGTAAGTAACGCCGAATGGGAAATCAGTATCTTTTAATTCTTTAATAGCTTCATCTAAACCTTCGTTAATATCAATATCAAATTCATCATCAAATGAACCCGCTGTACCCGTTGCATTTTTTACTGTTTCAAGAATGATATCTTCAAATTTAGGGTCATTTTTTGCTTTTTCAAGCACTTTTACTAAGATATCTTTGATTTGGTCGCCACTTAATTCCATTGTAATTTTAGTTGCGTCTAGGTTATCACCAAATACGTCCACTTTCTCAGAAGATTCCTTAAATGCATCTTGAGGAATGGCATTATAGAAGAATAATAGATATTCTTTCATTAAATAGTCTTGGTTTTCCTTTGAAAATATATTTTTCCCCATCCAATCAGAAAGCCCAAGTGTTTCTGTTCCTTCATACGATGGATCCATTGTTTTCATAAAGCTGCCGAAGTCCTCATCCTTCAATTGAAGGATATCGTCAGTGAATGGGAAGCCAAACATTAATTCTTTTGTTGTAATATAAGCAGAAAGTTTATCAATCGTTACACCATTTACATCGGCACCCAAATCAGCTTTCATTAGCTGTTTTTTAGGATCCATTTGAACGTCTAAAGTAAGTGATGAATTATTAACGATTTCTGCAGCCATCATTTCTTCATAACTGTAGAAATCACCATCAACTGATGCTCCGATGTTGTATGTATATTCCGTTGGTGTTGTTTCAGCTTTTTTTGCCCAATCTACTTCAGGTTGATAACGACTTTTGAATGCTTCACTAAGTTGACTCCATGAGTTAATTTCAGCAAGTAAAAGTTGATCCTTTGGTGATTTTTGCATATTGAAGAACGCGAATACCCCACCACCAACTACTAGTAATGCGAAAATAGCACTAATTATTGCCACTGTAAATTTCTTAGATTTTGGCTTTTTCGCTTTTGGGTTTTGGTTTGCATATTGATTTTGGTCCCCAAAGTTAGGTTGATTTCCATATTGGTTTTGATTACCATATGGATTTTGATTCATGTATTGGTTCTGGTTTTGATTCTGGTTCCCATATTGGTTTTGGTTTGGGTTCCAATATTTGTCCTGATCATCAGAAAATTGATTTTGATTTGCATATGGACCTTGGTTTTGGTACTGATTTGGGTCGACATACTGTCCTTGGTTCTGATACTGATTTGGATTTGCAAAATTATTTTGATTTAATGGTTGATTAGAATCACCATATGAATTGGCATTCCCATCATGATTTGGTGGTCCTTGATCTGAATTTCCACTTTGGTTTGGATATTGATTATCCTCGTTCATTTAAATCCTCCTTAATAATTACTCTATTAATCTAATAACCCATCTTATTATAATATTATTTCCAAAATTATAAAATGGAGTTAGGTTAAACATTTTTTTACATCTAAGTAAAAGTTTAATATATCACAAGCCGAGTTTATATAGGAAATTATTATGATAATGGTAGAGTCCTTCGTACCTCTTTAATTTTCTCGCCATCTATAACATATATTACATTGTTCATCATAGATTAGAGGGGGTTTTGTATGTTAATCCATACCGTAAAAACCGGTGAGACGCTTTGGCAACTCGCTAATTCCTATAATGTTTCAGTTGATGCCATACAACGAATTAACGAATTACCCAACCCAAATCGATTGCTCTTAGGTCAATCTTTAGTCATTCCTGTTGCTGGGATTATTCACACAATACAATATGGTGACACATTATGGTCACTAACAAATCAATATGGTATTTCGGTGAATACAATTATTCAAGCAAATCCAACAGTTAATCCCAATCAACTTCTTCCAGGTAATACACTTTATATCCCACCGATACTCCATACCGTTCAACCAGGTCAAAGCTTAGCCCAGATTGCCAGGCTCTATGGAACAACGATCGACGCCATTTTAAGGGAAAACCAAATCGCCAACGCTAATGTTATTTATATTGGCAGTCAATTAATCATTCCAAGAAGAAAACCAACGATTGAAGTCAATGCTTATTCCTATCAAAAAGATGCTGATGCAGCTATATCAGTCGAACAAGTTGGTCATTTATTAACTTATTTCAGTCCATTTGCTTATATGATTAAAGAGGATGGTACTTTAGAACCGTTTGATGAAGACTTAATGCTACAAGCAGCCGTTTCAAAAAATGCAGTGCCGATGTTAGCAATTACAAATTTATCTGCAACTAGTACTGGTTCAAACTTAGCCCATGCTGTTTTATCTAATCCACAAATAAGAGAGAAGCTCATTACAAATGTACTTCAAGTGATGGATGAAAAAGGCTATAAGGGAGTTAATATTGACTTTGAATATGTACCTCCGGAGGACCGAGAAAATTACAATCAATTTTTACAACTTGCAGTGGATAGACTACATGAGCGAGGTTACTTTGTATCAACGGCGGTAGCACCAAAAACGAGTGCAAGCCAAGGTGGTCTTTTGTATACTGCCCATGATTATGCAGCTCATGGGCGTTTGGCTGATTTTGTTGTATTAATGACCTATGAATGGGGATGGAGAGGTGCTTCTCCACAAGCAATCTCGCCAATTAATCAAATGAAAAGAGTTGTTGAGTATGCACTATCCGTCATGCCTGCTAATAAGATATTCTTAGGGTTTCAAATTTACGCTAGGGATTGGAAGATCCCTCACAAACAAGGAGATGTGGCTGAAACCTTTAGCACTCAAGAAGCTATTCGAAGAGCAACACAATATAATGCCAACATTCAATATGACGAAGTCACACAGTCTCCATTCTTCCGTTATGTCGATGGAAATGGTCAAGGACACGAAGTATGGTTTGAAGATGCTCGTAGTGCACAAGCAAAGTTCAATCTGGCAAAGCAATATCATCTTAGAGGAATTAGTTATTGGGCTTTAGGATACCCTTATCCCCAAAATTGGGCATTACTCAATGACAATTTCTCCATACGGAAATTGTAAGGGAGGAAAATCGTGGACATTTATGTAAGAAGGGGAGATTCACTTTGGTATTACAGTCAAGTTTTTCGCTTACCCCTTCAGCTCATTATTGATTCAAACCGAGATATTAATCCACAAGCTGTTGTGATTGGGCAGAGGGTTCGTATTCCGGGATACATTGCAGTTAATTATCAAATCAGGCCTGGTGATTCTTTATGGTTCATTGCGCAAAGGCGTAATATACCCGTCGATTCTCTACTTCTTGTAAATCCAACTTTAAATCCAAATCGACTTCAAGTTGGCCAAACAATCTTAGTACCTCAAAGAGTTACCTGGCGTGTTGTGAATGGCAAACAAAATTACGAATATGACATTCTGATAAATGATCTCCGAAATTTAGTTACAATCTATCCTTTCATCCAATCCTCTTCTATTGGTAATTCGGTACTTGGTCGAACGATCCCTGAAGTACTAGTTGGGAATGGCTCAAAACGCGTACATTACAATGGTTCATTTCATGCTAATGAGTGGATCACTACACCAATCATAATGACCTTTTTAAATGATTACTTATTATCTCTAACAAATCAAACCTCAATCCGCGGATTAAACACTTACCCACTTTACCAACAAGCGATGTTGTCAATTGTACCTATGGTTAATCCTGATGGTGTGAATTTAGTTATTAACGGACCAACTGAGGCCGAACCTTATCGGAGCAGAGTTATTGAATGGAATAATGGTAGTATGGATTTCTCTGGTTGGAAAGCAAACTTTAATGGTGTCGATTTAAATGATCAGTTCCCTGCAAAATGGGAAGCTGAAAGAGACCGAAATCCAAAGACACCTGGTCCAAGAGATTACGGTGGTGAAGCACCATTAACGGAACCAGAAGCGATTGCAATGGCAGATTTAACAAGGAGAAGGGATTTCGCAAGAGTTCTGGCATTCCATACCCAAGGCGAGGTCATTTATTGGGGATTTGAAAACATGGAGCCACCAGAATCTGAAGTACTAGTAAATGAGTTTGGTCGGGTAAGTGGATTTACTCCTGTAAAATCACTTGAAAGCTATGCTGGTTACAAAGATTGGTTTATTCAAGATTGGCGTCGTCCTGGTTTTACTGTTGAACTAGGTAGAGGTACAAATCCATTACCACTAAGTCAATTTGATGAGAATTATGAGAAAACCCTAGGTATTTTCCTTGCTGGACTATATCTGTAATGAAAATAAAGATATTGGAAACACATCTCATTTGAATTTCTTAAAATGAGATGTGTTTTTTTGTTTGCGCTTCGACATATTCTGTCATTTTTCGCCACCTCTATGAATAGTATATCCTAATGCTTTTTAATTCCTGAGATGACTGGGGGAATGAAGATTTATGAAAAAGGTTTTATTTTATCTATTCGTTCTAACTTTAGCTAGTGTTTTAGCTGCTTGTAATAATTCACCTACACCTCAAGTAAAAGAACCTGATAAGCAAGAAGAAACACAGAAAACTGAGGACAATAGTAAAGAAGAAACAACGAAAAACGAAGAAACTGAAGAAGAAACTAATAAGGAAGATGAAGAACAAGTTCAAGTGAATACAAACACAGATGATGATGAATTAGCTTCAGCATTCCAAGCTTACTTAGATGAAATCATATCACTTGCACCTGAAGAGGGTCGAATTCTCGAAGCATACGGAAATGTTACAGGCGACAATTATATTAATGACTCCATCATGTATGAAGCCTTATATTATGACGTTGTGCCGTCTTATGCAGAGTTTGTTCAAACTTTAGAAGGAATTGACTCTGATAATGAAATGATTACAGATTTACACGCTTTATATGTTGAAGCTGCGACAATACAATTAGGTGCCTTTACAGTAATGATTTCAGCACTTGAACAACAAAGTACGGATTTAGTTGAAATGGCAAATCAAGGTTTGACAGAAGCAAGTGCATTAATTAGCGAATGGCAATCGCAAGTTCAAATTCTTTCAGTAAAAACAGGAGTTAATTTTTAATAAAGCAACATTAGCAGACGTCCTTTTTGGATTGTCTGTTTTTCTTTTGATGATGTAAGTTCATTTAGGTACATGAGTTAGGAAAAAGTAATACCCTATTTACTTTTCGTATAACTTTAAAGCATTTATCAAGTCAATAATTGCAATAATTTCCACCCTTTTCTTTAAGTCTTTCCAATTTTTCTTAATGTGTAAAACAAAAACTTTTAGCCATATTAAGAATGATTTCATATTGAAAGGAGACTTTTTATGGGTAGAGATGATAGCCAAGGTAAAAGCAATAATACAAGATCTTTGCCACAAACACCAAAGAATTTAAAAATTTCACCTAACAAAGTGCATGAAGAATTCGCTCAAGAGTTAGATGAACTTGAGGAATTGGTAAAAAAGGCAAAAGGTAATACTCAAAGGAAGAGCTAGGAGGGCAGTTTCATGGAATTTAATCGAGCTCAAGAAATTGTTTCATCCCCAAAAGAATATGAAGTAAGTTATAATGGCGTATCTGTCTGGATTGATAAGCTTCATGATGATGGAAAAACTGCTACTGTCCATTTGCGGAGATCTCATGAAGAAAGATCTGAAGTGGATGTAACAGAATTAAAAGAAGAATACTTAATTCACTAATTTCAATCCACGGGATATATATCTCGTGGGTTTTTTATTTCATGAATAATTTCCTAATATCATACAATTTGTACATACCCATAAATTCCTTGTAGCAATATATCATTCATTGTATATTGGTCAATTTCTTAGTAAATAACTGATAATGCTTTCTAATTTCATAATGAAAAGGAAGGGAATATTGGAAAAGAAAATAATTGCTCTTGGGATATTCATTTCAATACTAAATTTATTTGATGGTTTTGCTACGACTTATGGCTACATTCACAACCTTATAGATGAGTTAAATCCATTTATGAATTACTTTTTATCCATCAGTCCAAATCTATTTTTACTCTTTAAGTTCTTAGTATCATTATTAATTATTTCTGTTTCTTTTGCTGTTTATTACAAAAGTAATGTACGTTTTCAAAGGCCATTTTTATATTCTTTAGTCGGTATAAGTGTTTTATATATTGGGATATCCATTATGCATATATTTTGGCTATATTATGTATAAAAAATTCATAAAGGACTAAGGAGGCTAGATCACCTTCTTAATCCTTTATGTGTCTCAAAGTGCTCTATATCCTGTTGCCAAAAGCCTTATACTTCAAAATGAGAAGTTGCTATCACTTATGATTTTTCTTTGCCTCAAATGTTTTACAGCAAGTATCACGTGAGCTATTAGCTTCTTCTTTTATTTGATCGAAGTCTAAATCAGAAGCAAATTCTGTCTGACGATTATTAGAATGATAATCCATATCTACTTCAATTTTTTCCGCTCCACAAAGATTCCCCTCTTTATGGAATACACAATTTGAAACAGAACAGCGTACTTCTACATTTGGCATTAAGATATCCTCCTCACTTGAGATTAATGAAAAAAGAGTAAAGGATTTGCACACCCTAAACTATTCTTCATAAAGTATTGTGTGCATTTTATTAACTATCATTACGCCCTTTCTTTGCCTTTCATTTCATTCATTAGAAAAGGGGACACGCTTTTAAGAATAAAAAGTGGGGATGCTTTGAACTTTTCAAAACATCCCCGTTATTAGTTAAACGATTGTATCGTTATCATCTCTATCGACTTTTCTTCTTTCAGATTCATTAAATTCAAACTCTTCCCCAGCTTCCATCTGAGGTCTTGGCTCAGTGAAAACTGCAGGACTATCCATTCGATCTTCCTCAAATCGTTTTGCAAGAATTGGTAACGATAGAAGTCCAGCTAGTCCAACTAGTGAATAGATTAAATTAGATAAAAACGTATCTACACCAAATAATGCATCCACGAGATTAAAGTCAAATAAACCTATAAGTCCCCAGTTTATGGCTCCTATAATCACCAAAGTCAATGCAATTTTATATAATGTATTCATTGCTCACACCTCCTTCTACATACATTCTTTTGTGTGACCAATCTTATTTTTTTCTAATTGAGTAAAATTATTCGAAGTAAATTTTTCTTTTATTTATTTCAAATATTAAGAACTAGAAGAGATTTACTCTCTTCTAGTCCTGTTCAATGATTTGAATAGCCGTCAAACAGACCTAATGCCATGCAGTTCTTTCACTTACAGGTTTTTGTCGTTCATTAGGTTCGAACTCTCTATTGGATAAAGGTGCATTGATGTTGTCAGCTTGTGGATTTGGATTAAACTCAGATCCAAACTCAAACTGGTTGTTATTAGATTTACGTTTAACTTGTGCTCTTTCCAAATTACAGTAAGATCCATTAACTGAATTTGCACAATTCATCTTAGTATCGTTCAGATTATTATTTGACATTGCCATCCTCCTCATTGTTATTTCAGTGAAAAATACAGAGAACAATCTCTTTATTTTTCAAAAATAGTTTGTCCCATTCGGAGGAATTATTTCGTATTTCTTATTACATAAAGTTACTTGATTTTGGGAATCAATAAGTCATTTATACATCTTCATTTTACAATGTAAATAACATGTATTTCTCCTACACCCTAAAACTGACCTTAATAAAATGTAATAATGTGATACTTTTCTTAGAGTCAGTCCTTTGCTAATGTTAACCATAACATTACTAACAAGGGGAAATTGGTATGCAAAAAACAGAAAGTTATTCAAATTCTAGAGCAAAAACATTCGATTTGATAATTACAGCGCTTTTAAGTGCACTTGTCTTTGTTACAACCGTTTTTTTAAACATTAAACTTCCATTCGGAAACGGAGGATTAGTTCACTTAGGAACTGCAATGCTCTTTATTGCTTCTATCCTTTTTGGACCTAAAAAGGGAGCCATTGCAGGTGCTGTTGGTATGGGACTTTTTGATATCCTTGGGGGTTGGGCTTTGTGGGCGCCAATTACAATTATCGCTCGAGGTTTACAAGGCTATATCGTTGGGAAAATCGCTTGGCTTAATGGGCAAAATGGAAATAGTATATGGCTAAATATTTTTGCAGCTATTCTTTCTATTCCATTTATGGTTGGAACTTATTATATTGGCGAGGGTATTCTTTATGCAAATTGGATTGCTCCACTAGCTTCTATTCCAGGTGACCTTATCCAAAATGCTGTCGGTATATTAATTGCTATACCTGCTTGTATTGTTCTAAAAAAATTACCAATCTTTAAATAAATTATTTTCTCTGAACAAAAAGGGTTGTATTGAAAGTGTGGCTTTCAATACAACCCTAATTTATTGAAGACTATTGTAATGCTTTATATGCATTTAAGAAGCCATTTCCAAAATAAGCTTTATCTTTCCCTTTTATTGGATCAACAGCAACTTTGTATAAAAGTTGTTCAAGTTGTGCTGGTGACATTTTACCGTACTTGTCTATTAGTAACGCAGCTACAGCTGATACTTTTGGCGTAGCCATTGAAGTACCTGTTGACCAATACCAACCACCATCTTCGCTTGCACTTAAGTTAAATTCTGTTTCGTATAAACGCTTTGCTAAATACTCATCAAATTTACCTGAAAGTAGATACTCAACATATAACTCTGAATCTCCACCTGATGTTGTAATGTCAATTACACCTGAGCCATAGTTAGAGTAGCTAGCAAATTTGTCATTTGGTCCCGTTGCCGACACCGTAACCACACCAGGTAAAGTAGCTGGTACTGCAAAGCCAGCACCTTTAAAGTACAGTCCATCGCCACCATACTCTGAATTTAAGAAATCCATTACTACACTCTTGTTTGAAATATCAATTCCGTCATTTCCAGAAGCAGCAACTACAAGTGAGCCTTTGCTTACTGCATAGTCTACTGCACGTTTGTATGCTTTGAAATCTGCAACGTCATTTCCCAGGTTTGTTTTCGCACCTGTTACTGGGTCAACATAAAATGCTTGTCCGATAATATCAAATCCGCCTAAACTCATCGAGATAATATCGACACCATCGTTTGCCGCAGCGATCATTGCTGCATAAATCCAACCAGATTCTGCAGAACTTGTACCAAAAACACGATAAGATCTAATTCCTGTATCTGGTGCAACACCTAACATTGCTCCATTCCCTGCAATTGACCCTGCAACATGACTACCATGCCCTTGTCGATCATCAAATGCAGTTGGATTACCAGTTTCCGAAGGTTCAGTACCTTGGAATCCACCTGCTGGTACAAAGTTTTTTGAACCTGGTAATAGGTTACCCACTAAATCTGGGTGATCACGGTCAATACCTGTATCAATAATTCCAACTACTACATCATGAGAGCCTGTCCCAAGTTTATAGCTTTCACCGTTATTTGTAATACGCTTAATATCCCATTGTAAATCCCAAAGTGCGGAATCTGCAGGATTAACAGTATCCTCAAAGATTCTTTGAGTCTGTGGTAAAGACCAAGAAATTGATGGGTTTGCAGCGCTTACTCCATTCAAGCCCTTAACTGCGGATAAAGCAGTTGTTGGTGCTTTGACTTGTACATAACCAATCTCAGGTACAGAATAAACAACTTCCCCACCTAAACTTTGTATTTCTGTTTCAAAATCTTTAGGAATACTGTTCTTATTAAATAAGACTGAATAATACGCTTCTTGCTCACTAGCTTGTGCCGTTAATGTAAATGGTAAAAAACTAATTACTAACGCTAAACCTACTAATAATTTGAACAACCTTCTCATCCATAATCCCCTCCAACAATTTTGATAGTATATATATTAGCCTTAACCTTGATTCTCCCTTTAAAAATGAATCAAAGATACTTGTTCACCAAGTTCCTACATGACTATTATCACAATTGATAGTAAATTTGCTGTGAGAATTATCATAAGAAAATAAATTATTAGCTTATTTTTCTTTAACCCTACTATTTTTCCTTTTAATTCTTTGCCAATAAAATTGGCCTATATAATTTTTTTAGTTTCAATAAATTTAGTTAACTATATGAAATAAAGTATTAACCAAAATCAGTTTTTACTTTATACTTACTATATTAGACTCACTTATTTGGTAAAGTAAGGTAAATGTTGTGTCCAATTGAATTGTACTGGAGGCTCTATTAATGAAAGTCTTTGTAGCAAGACAACCCATTTTCAATGCGGTTGGTGATGTAATTGCTTATGAATTACTGTATCGAAATAGTGAGATTAACTCATTTCCAATGATAGATGGTGATCAGGCAACAACCGATGTAATTATTAATAGTTTTATTAATATTGGCATCGAGGAAGTTACTAACGGGAAACCTTGTTTCATAAATTTTACTGAGAATCTACTTGAAATGGGGCTCCCAACTTATTTTTCGCCGAAAGATGTAGTAGTAGAAATATTAGAGACTGTTGAACCAAGTGAGAAACTTGTGAGTATTTGTATGGAATTAAGCAAACTTGGATACAAAATTGCATTAGATGACTTTATCTTTAATAACAAAAATCCTTATCTTTATAAATTGTTAGATTATATAGATATCATTAAAGTGGACGTTCAAAATACACCATTAGATATGTTTAGTGAGATTGAGGAATTAGCAAACGTTTATAATATCCAACTATTAGCAGAGAAAGTAGAGACGAGTCATCATTTTAATGTATTTGCAGAAAAAGGATATTCTTATTTCCAAGGATATTTTTTCTCAAAGCCTATTATTGTTTCAACTCACGATATTCCGTTGTATTTTTACACATATATTGAGATTTTGGATCAGCTATCATCACCAGAACCAAGAATTGATATGATTGCTCAATTTGTAGAAAGGGATATTTCTCTATCCTATAAGTTATTAAAATTAATAAATTCAGCAGCTCATCGTAGAACAGCAAAAATCTCCTCCATTAAGCAGGCAATCGTATTACTTGGTCTACAAGAGTTTCAAAAATGGATTTATGTACTTTCAGTTCGTGACTATCAAGATCAAGAGAGCGGCCTTTCAAATGAAATTATTCGTATTAGTTTAGTTCGAGCTAAGATGTGTGAGTATATTAAAGAGTTAACAAACACAACATTACCATTAACTGGTTTTTTCATGACAGGTATGTTCTCACTAATCGATGCACTTTTAGGTGTTCCGATGGATGAAATCCTATCAAAGTTGCCGTTAGATAATGCAATTTCTGATGCACTAAAGGGTATACAAAATGACTATAAACTCGCACTTGATTTGATTGTATCAATTGAAAAGGGAGAATGGTCTGTAGTTATCGAAAAGTGTAATGCACTAGGCATTGATGAGGAGAGAGTTTGTACCCTATATAAACAGTCACTTAATTGGTCAAACGAATTATTGCGTGAGGAAAGTTTTGCTTAGATAATGATCTATCTCTAATAATAAAAACCGAACTTAAATCGTTCGGTTTTTATTATTATGAAACTCGTATTATTCCAGATACCCTTCATCCTTTGAATACTCTATGAATCTTTTTCCAAGCTTCTCTTTATAGTCCTTTAATGAATCAGCACATTTCAAAACAGCGTTCTCCATATCCTTTGCAATCAATTCATACTTATCAATAGTGTTTTGTGAACCTATATTTTTATTAATCTCACTTACTACTTCATATAATTCGATTTGGAATTTCTCAATTGCCTCAGATAGACGAATTACTTGATGATAAACATAACCATCAGCATGAGCAGCTTTTCCCTGAAAACGGTTCGAAATAATCTCTAACTCTGGTTTTACTTGCTTACCAATTTTTTTATAATCATCTTTAGTATCAAATTCAACAACAATTTCAGGAAAATCTCCAGTTTTGCAATAGATTTCAAGACTCCTTTTATATTTATTTAAATAATTGCAATATTTCTTAGTCTCGAAAGTAATAGAGTTAATCTCCAAAACTATGGAACCAAATCCTTTGATAAATTGCTCTTTCGACTGTTGATTTATTGTAAGCTCAATTTCACCTTGGGAGAATCGAATCGTTAAACCAACCCCAACTAATGTTATTATTCCACTAAAAACTGCACCCCAAAAGGCTAGAACATCCACTGTTGATGCACTTGCAGGTTTACCAATCATAGGTGGCCAGATAAATTTATAGTAGGTTGGCAGTAACAGCACTAAAAATAGTGGAATGATCCATAGCAGACTTATTAAGAATCTTTTCATCTTCGGCTTTTTTCTTCTGGTCATAGTATTTCCCCCATAAACAACAATACATTTTCTTTTAATAGTCGTGAAATATATATGTACAATACCCCTAAAAATTTTAATAATCCTTTATTGTATTGCACATACGAATATCAATTTATATTACTGTAATTGTAATTTATGGCAAATAAAAAGTACAATCCCAATTAATAAGGATTGTACTTTTAATATCAAGAAAAAAATTATTTCACTTCTTCTAATTCTCTTGTTTCTTCTTTAGCATTATTTAGACCAAGAACCTCAGCTGTTTCTGCATGAAGTTTTTTGAATAAATCTGGGTGTTCTGCAAGAGAAATTCCATAAGAAGGTACCATTTCTTTAATTTTTGCTTCCCATTTTTTATTTTCTTGTGGGAAACATTTTTTAATGATTTCAAGCATTACATGAACGGCAGTAGATGCACCTGGAGAAGCACCTAATAGTGCAGCAACAGAACCATCTTCAGCAGTAATTACTTCAGTACCAAATTGAAGTGTTCCTTTTCCTGCTTCTGTATCTTTAATTACTTGTACACGTTGACCTGCAATGATAATATCCCAATCTTCAAGTTTTGCATTTGGAATGAATTCACGCAGTTCTTCCATACGTTGTTCTTTTGATAACATAAGTTGTTGTACTAAGTATTTTGTTAAAGGAATTTCTTTAACCCCAGCAGATAATAAAGTCAAGATATTATTAGGACGAATAGATGCAAATAAATCCATGTAAGAACCTGTTTTTAGGAACTTAGGAGAGAAACCTGCGAATGGTCCGAATAATAATGATTTTTTACCTTCAATATATCTTGTATCAAGATGCGGAACTGACATCGGTGGAGCACCAACTTTTGCTTTACCGTACACTTTTGCGTTATGTTGTTCTACCACTTCAGGATTGTTACATACCATGAATAATCCACTTACCGGGAACCCACCGATATGTTTTGATTCTGGAATACCAGTATCTTGTAATAGGTGTAAACTTGCGCCACCAGCTCCGATGAAGACGAATTTTGCATTGATATAATGCATTTTGCAACCGTCTAGATCGTTAACTTTTACTTCCCAACGACCATCTTTAGTACGTTTTACACCTTCAACTCGATGTTTGTAGTTTACTTCTACTCCTTGATTTTGAAGGTGGCCCATTAACATACGTGTTAAAGCTCCAAAGTTTACATCAGTACCTGAGTCAATTTTTGTAGCTGCAACTGGCTCATTGAATACACGGTCTTCCATCATTAATGGAATCCATTCTTTTAGTTTTTCTGGATCTTCAGTATATTCCATTCCTTCAAATAAAGGACTTTTTGATAGCGCTTCAAAACGTTTTTTCAAGAAGTTAACATCTTTTTCGCCATATACATAACTCATATGAGGTAGTGGCATAATGAACTCTTCTGGATTTGTAATTAAGTTGTTTTTAACAAGGTAAGACCAAAACTGTCTTGATAATTGGAATTGTTGATTAATGTTAATTGCTTTTTTAATATCAATAGAACCATCTTTTTGCTCAGGTGTGTAGTTTAATTCGCAAAGTGCAGAGTGTCCTGTACCTGCATTATTCCACTCATTTGAACTTTCTTCACCTGGTTTATCAAGAGATTCATAGACTTTAATATTCCACTCAGGTGCTAATTCTTTCAGAAATGTCCCTAAAGTAGCACTCATAATTCCAGCACCGATTAAAACAACATCTGTTTTTTCAATTCTGTTACTCATAATTACCTTCCTTATCTCCCTATATTTTATAAAAAGATGTATCTATTCTTTACTTAGTTGTAACAAAAGTCAGGTGCGATATAAAAACACACCTTTTCTGTATATCTACAAAAACCATATTATAGTATAACACTATTTTTTAAAGAATTAAAACTACTATTATAGTATATTAAAAAGCTATTAAAAAGCTGTCTAATGAATGAATTTTCTAAGTTGAACAAAAAAATACTTCAATAATGCAATTTTTCCTATTAGAACGATAGAAACTTACACTATTTAATAATTATTTAGTGCTTTTTTATTATAGCACGTTTAATTTATGAATTAAATCAGACATAATTACATCTCTAACCAAAATTATGTAATGGAATATTCGATTATTAACGAGATTAAGTAGAATTAGGTGAAGGCTTACTAATACATAAGTACATGTGATTCACACTCTTGTAAGATGAAAAATAGCTGATGCTTTCATACTAAAAGCGTCAGCTATTTTATCAATTGTACAAAGTATTTCAAAACTCGTGCAGTTAATCCCCATATTGTATATTGGTCAAAGTCATAAAACCATTCTTCCATTGCTCGTGTTCTCCACTGATAATTTGAACCATTCATAATCTTTTCAAATGGAAAATCGTCGGATGGAATCGGTTTTACGGTAACTTTGTGCACATAGGGTTCATAATTCAATAACCAATTGATTGGTACCGTAAATATTTCTTCAACCTCTTCTTTATTATAAGAGTGTTGTATTTGATCATAATTAACGATGGCAACAAAGGGGAATACTACAAATGAAGGTGATGCTATATATGGACTTAATTGGCCGATGACTTGAACAGATGTTGGTTCAATTCCCAATTCCTCATAAGTTTCTCTTAAAGCCGCATCCATTGGAGATGGGTCATTTAGATCTATTCTACCTCCAGGAAAACTAATATCTCCGGGCTGTTTTCTCATCGTAAAGGAACGTACCTCAAATAGAATATGCCACTGTCCATCAATTTGTACTAAAGGAATTAAAATTGCTGAACGAAAGGCTGTTTCTTCTCCAATAAATAAAGGCTGTTCTTGTAGGAGTTGATTTTTTAGTTTATCTAAAAACATGAATATCACCTCGCTTTAAGTTTATATTCTACTTTTTATCATATCATTTTTTGTTTGAAGAGTTACCTAATTGAATAGAACTAAATCTTTACATAGAGATAAAAATGGAATGGGGATGTATCTCATTACATCCCCAAACGTAATTCTCTCTTAAGTTAATGATTTACTTAATTTCTTTTATTACCTGTATTTGTTCCTGTAAGTCAAGTGTAACTGTATTAAGTGTTGTGATTAAAGCTGATAAATCCTTAATCGATGCTAATTGTCCTTCAGATGCATCTGCTACAGTTTGTGTAGTTGAGGACGTGTTTTCTGCAAAGCTCTTCATTTCATGGAATGAAGCTGCGACCTCTTCTGTCGTAGCAGATACGTCACTTGATGCTGTTGAAATTCGTTTGATTTGGTTAGCTACACTATTTATAGATTGATAAATTCTATCAAAAATATCTCCTGTATTTTGAACAATTTCTAATCCCGTTTTCACTTCATAAATGACCTGTTCCATAGATACTACAGATGAGTTTGTATCCTCTTGAATTGATTGTATAATATCCGTAATTTTTTTAGCTGATACTACTGATTGTTCTGCAAGTTTCCTTACTTCATCTGCTACAACTGCAAAGCCTTTCCCATGTTCACCAGCTCTTGCTGCTTCAATTGCTGCATTTAGTGCAAGTAAATTTGTTTGGGAAGCGATAGCGGTAATTAAATCAACAATATTACCAATTTCTAATGATCGATTATTTAACTTTTTGTTAATCTCAGAAGTTTCATTTACTCTGCCATTAATTAATTGCATTTGTTGAACCGTCTTATGAATCATAGTATTTCCTTCACTAGCAGCTTGAGCAGTCTGAATAGAAACTTCTGACACGATATTTGATGTCTCAGAGATTTCCTGGATTCCATAGGCTATTTCCTGAATCGCGTTTGTGCTCTCTTCTGTTTGAAGTTTTTGTGTTAAAGCACCGCTTGATATTTCTTGAATGTTTAACACGATTTCTTCTATTGCCAGTTTGCTTGAATCATAATTTTTATGTAATTGTGATGAAGCATTTACTAGTTTTTCTGAATTTCTCGATAGATTTTCAATAATTCCACTTACAATTTGTTGTTTTTGTTCACTTTCATCTAAAATAATTGCCAGTTTCCTTTTATGAGCTATCTGCCAAATGATTGCTCCTGATGTACATACTAAAAATAGTGCATGAATCACCACCATTGAAAATGGATAACTTGTAACTCCGAATACATATTCTGGTATGAAAAGGTAACCTGCCACATGTTGTAATGCAAATAAAGTTGTCATTATAACAATCAAATTAATAGTTTCATAGTAACCCAGTATAGCTACGACCATAAAAATTGAAAAATGATACTCAACCATACCTTCTCCACCAGCAATCATAGATATACTACTAAATGTAAGAGTTAGTGTATTTAACAATGGAATTATTTTATGTTCCTTATTAAGTCGATAAATTATTACGCTTGTGATAAAAAGTAGGATTGGAACAATTAAAAAAGTGTTTGTAATAATTGCTACCTGTTTAGCTGAATGCATTTCTTGAGCACTCATCCAATGGCCGGATATATTTGCTACACGATGAAGAAAATGAACAACTATTGAAACTAATAAAACTAACATTGATAGCAATAACATGATGCGGTTTTTAACATTTAACAATAGATAATACCCCCCGATTAATGTGACAAAAAATTCAGATAGTTTGTTTGAAATGAGTCCCTTTTCCCCTAAATTACTCACTTCTTTGCATGGCATAATTTATAACTACTACTAATGGCAGTTTGGTAAAATATACAATATGATACTATCATACCAACGCGTTATTATCCATATTTTTGAATTTTGTAGGCAATAAGTACCGCGCATCATTAATAAATACCATGTTTATATTTACCTAACACTTTCAAATCTGGTTTCTAACCTTTTAGTTTTTTTACACAATAAAAGCAGACAGTCTCATACTAGGACAACCGTCTGCTCTATTAATTATCTTGTTTTATTAACCGTTAATATTTAATGTTGTACGTTTGGCTCCGGGTAATCAAAGCCCTTTGTATCAACTTCAACTTTTTTAATGACTTGATCTTCGAGAGGTTTATCTTGCTGATCTCGTTCAACAGAAACAATCTTATCTACTGTTTCCATTCCTTCAAGTACCTTTCCAAAAGCTGCATACTCTCCATCTAGTGATGGCGCATTCTCTACCATAATGAAAAATTGAGAACCAGCAGAATTTGGGTCTTGTGTGCGCGCCATTGAAATTACACCACGTTCATGCTTCAAATTATTTTCAAATCCATTTGAAGTGAATTCGCCATCAATGGAATAATCAGGTCCACCAGTGCCATTACCTAAAGGATCTCCTCCTTGAATCATAAAGCCTGGGATTACTCGATGAAAAGTTAGTCCATCATAAAAGCCATCTTTTGCTAAAAATATAAAGTTTGCGACTGTATTTGGCGCAACTTTTGGCTCTAGTTCAATCACTATTTTTTCATCATTATTCATTGTAATTGTTACTATTGGATTCTCTTTTACATCTAATTCATAATTTGTTGTATCCGTTGGTTCACTTTTAGTATTCTCCTCTACAGGTTGGCTTGATTTTGACGACGCACCACACCCAGATAAAACAAAGACAAGAGTTAGCATACTTATTATTGAGTAAATTAACTTATTACGTATCAACATTATTTCAACTCCAGTTTGGTAGTAAATAATTTCATAAAGAATATAGCATAATCTGTGAAGAAATGATTACTAAAATGATGTTTTCTGGGATAACTTAATTATTTCTACCGGTTTATATATTTTCCTTGATAGATAGACATTCAATAACTAATCCATCAATCCTAAAATCTAACTCCGTATACACTACACTCCCTAAAGGATTGTATTGACTTATAGTGTGTTACTTGTTAAAACAATTTTAGTAACAAAAATTAGAAAAAATACGACTTGTTGGAAAATTTAATCTCAGAAGGGTAGATAGAGAAATGTTGCATTTAAGACCAATTACAAAGGACAACTGGATTGATGCTATATCATTAAAAGTTAGAGAAGACCAAGTAAAATTTGTTGCGTCTAATGCCGTATCATTAGCACAGCTAAATTTCTTAGAAAATTTCCATGCTAAGGGTATCTATAATGATGATGAAATGGTTGGTTTCGCCCTTTATGGAATTGACGAAGACGACCATGAATACTGGATATACCGTATGATGATTGATCAAAAGCATCAAGGGAAAGGCTATGGGAAAGAAGCTGTTAAACTAGTAATCGAGGATATTAAGAATATAAAAGAAGAGCGTCACCAAACGATCACACTATCTTATGAACCTACAAATACTCACGCAAAACTTGTATACGAAAAAATGGGCTTCAAAGAAGTGGAAGGCTTAATCATTGGGGATGAGCAAGTTTCTCGATATACGTTTTAAAATTAAAAGTTGTCATAGCTCTTTGGACTATGACAACTTTTCTTTATCGTAAGTGGAATACATAAAATTAGGTCGATAGGGGTTCAAATTAAAAGAAGTATATTTAAATATGTTGTATTCATTGGATACGATGGTCTGATAAAATGTAAAAAATGTTTAAGAGGGCGAGTCATTCTAAATTTCCGTGGGTGATTATATGAGAATTTCAATAGAAGAAATAGGTATCGAATTGGAAGAGGAAATTCTGATTAGATGTCATGAAGTAAATGACGAAGTATACGAAATCGTAAACAAATTAGAAACGAGTAATCTCATATTACTTGGGTATATCAATGATAGAGTTCACCGTATAAAGCTTAGTGATATTTATTATTTTGAAGCAGTTGATGGAAAAGTATTTAGTTACTGTAAGGACGCTGTTTATGAGGTCAAACAAAAGCTTTATGAGCTGGAGCAGTTGTTTAAAGAGAAGAATTGTTTTCGTGCATCTAAGTCCACAATTTTAAATCTAGCTAAAATTTCATCGATTTATCCATCCATCAGTGGTCGATTTGAAGCTGTACTTGACAATGGTGAACGTGCTGTTGTCTCAAGGCAGTATGTGCCTGTACTTAAAAAGATGCTTGGATTGTAAAAGGAGGGATAAAACTGTGAAGCTAGCAGAATTTATACAGAAAATTTTAAAGGATTTCCTATTGATCTTTGCATCCATCATAATTATTTTGACTGTGTTGCGTCAAATCTATTATCCAAATGCAGCTTTTGATTTGAAGTCCATATATATTATCATGGCCTTTTCCCTTGTTAGTGCATTAATCGGATTTATATTGTATTCACCTAACACTTTAAGTGAAAACAAGATGCGTTTAAGATGGATCATTCACTTTTTTGCCCTTGAGACTTTATTAATTACCCTCGGACTTATATTTGGTCTAATAACTAATGTAGGAGAAACTGCCATCCTTGCGGTGCAGATTGCTGCAATTTATGCATTAGTTCGGTTCCTATCCTGGAAAAATGATAAAAAAGAAGCACAGAAAATTAATGAAAAACTAAAAAACTTTAGGCAAACTACTCAAGAAGGTAAGTAAAATCATAAATGAAACGAACTTTTTAGCGGTAAGCATTTTGCTTACCGTCTTTTTATGCAACTTATTGCCTCGTAGATACAACTTACTGCATTTCTATATACTTCCTTCTTAGGATTTTTTATGCTGTGTTCATAAAATCATTAAAAAAAAGGGGTATTAACTTTGGGAACATTACTTTTAGTACTTTTGTTAATTTTTGAAATTTCTTTTGCTTGCTACAGCATTATGACAAAGCAAAATCATAAAAACATAAAAAATTGGATTCGGGTTTCATTATTTATTATTTTTATTCTACTTACTATTACGTCAGTCATCGTTTGGAGCTTTCGATGGATTTTACTAGGTTTGTTGTTATTCGTTTTAGCTTTAATATCAGCAATATCTCTTATTCGCAATAAACTAACAACTAGGCAATTCAAGACATCAAGTGTTGTACTGAAAACTATCGTTATGATTGTGGTAACCTTATTGGTTCTAACACCTGCAATCGTTTTTCCACAACATCACACACCAAAAGTGACAGGTGACCATGAAGTTGCAACAGCTACTTATACGTATACTGACGAAAACCGTATTGAAAAATTCACTAACAACGGGGAAAACAGAAATGTGAATGTAGAGTTTTGGTATCCAAAGGATTCCAAAGAAACATATCCACTATTGGTGTTCTCTCATGGAGCATATGGTTTAAAAATAAGTAATAGTTCTACCTATTCAGAACTTGCTAGCCATGGTTATGTAGTTGTTTCAATCGATCATCCATATCACTCTCTATACACTCGTTCGGAAGATGGAACGGTTACGTTGATTGATAATGAATATAATCTTGAAGTTAGTGGACTAAATACAGAAGGCGCATATACAGTGGAAGAAGAATATGAGCTAATACAAAAATGGATGAAACTTAGAACAGATGATATGAATTTTGTTCTTGATACAATTCTCGAAAAAGTAACTAGTGATTCAGATCCTATTTATCAACTAATAGATACAAACAAAATTGGAGTCTTTGGTCATTCTATGGGTGGTTCAGCAAGTGTTTGGCTAGGTAAACAACGAAGTGATATAGACGCTATTGTAAATATCGATGCCCCGTACTTTAGTGACCTTATCTATGATAAAGAGAACGATACTTATATAGCTAAAAAGGAAGACTTTACTACTCCTTTGTTTAATATTTATTCTGACGATGTTTGGGTTCAACTAGAAAACAATCCTACTTATATAGGAAATAGTAAATCAAATAGTGAACACTATAAAGATGCATATAGCGTCCACTTTGAAGGGGCAAAACATTTGAGCTTTACTGATTTACCACTCTTCTCGCCTACTCTTGCTAATATGTTGCAAGGAGGAAAAGCTGACATTGATACCTATTACTCAATAGAAACAATGAATGAGTTAATTCTTCAATTTTTTGATGATAAATTAAAAGGGACGGGTCAGTTCAGTCCAAATAGCACTTATTGATGTATTTTAATTTCTGGAAGGGACGGCAAAAGAGCTCGAGCAATTTTAGAAATACTAGAACAATCGATTGAGATGGATTACCGAAATTAATAAATGACCACTAATACAAAAATGCCTAGTTCAAGAACTCTTGAAGAGGCTTTTTTATTTACTATTTGCCAATTAAAAAGAAAGTAATATTTCGGTATCCTCCAAAAGGGAATTTATTCTAATTGGAGAATTTATACATAAACTATTTTGATTTAATTTTACAAAGAAACCACTAGGAGGTACGTTATTGCAAAAGGTTTTAGGATGGTTTTGCGTAATCGGTGGTTTGTTATGGGGAATAAAGCCACTCTATGATGCCTTAGTAAATGGAAGAAGGTTGAATCAGGGGTATATTCCTTCAGATCCAACAGACTATATTTCATTTATCTTTCCGCTTCTTTGTATTAGCGGATTATTAGTAATTTATAAACTATATAAAAGTGCAGTTAAGGGATCCGTTATTATCCTAATTGTATCGATAGTATTAAGTGCAGCATTTTCATTTTTCGAGATATATTTTTATGGTTCTGGTCTACCATTTGGACTCATTTTTTTGTTCACTGGAACTATCAGTATGACAATTGGTTCGCTTTACTTATACCTACAATTAAAAAAAGCAATGGCAACAAGAGACATATTATCCTTGACATCACTTGTCCTATTTATAGATAACTTACTAATCATCGTATTAGGATTTCTTTCGGAGGTATTACCAAAAGAAATAAACGATCCATTGATGCTGATTTTAATGATATTTGTTGGATTTATCTGGGCTGTATTTGGTTTTTGGACACTAAAGTTAGATAAACATTACACTGTAAAAAAGAGCAATAACTTTAAGGATAGTCACCAATCATAAAGAAAATGACCTTAATAAAGGTGCTATCCAAAGCAACTCCTTGGATAGCACCTTTTTACGTTGATTCATGTAATGCTCTTTGTTCAAGTAACAGTTTTAGCCATTGTGACGGTTTATGATACGACTCATGTTTGTTTTTACGGTATGGTGTTATATATAAATGCCAGCTTAATGCTCTTTGA
>DATMFE010000236.1:0-3882 GCA_035556295.1 Ureibacillus sp. | reverse complement strand
CATCGTATTAATGTTCGATTAAGTTAGTTAATAAAACCTCTTGTTCATTCTCTGGTTCACCGAGAGGATAAATTCTTGCTGTGTCATTTTCATCATTAACATGTTGAATATAAATGGCTGCCCCATTATAGGTAACATTCGCCATAACAGGCGAACTGGCAATTTCTTGTGCCCGTTGTTTGTTCATTTTCTTTCCTCCTTGAAGGTATAATCCTATTTACTATTTATCAAAAGAGGGTGAAACATTCATGAGGAAATGAAGCTTTTAACTTTTAATATCATTTACTTTATTTTCAAATTGTGAAAACTTTTTATGAAGGGAAGACATGAAGGCGGTTTATTGAGTCGCATGGATACGTTATGCATAAAATAGAGCAAGGCACATTGATAAAAGTTTAAAAAACACTATTCTATACAACTGGGGGCTATAGTATGGAAAAGAAAGAGTTATTGATATTAGAAAACAGCGAGAAATCTGTTGATTTAAACGATGTTATATGCCTGGATGAGTGGGAAAACGAGGGTGGTAGAATTGTAAGGCTTGTGGAATAAGACAAGCATCCATCTCTGTTTTATTTTGAGAATCAGTGTTTTTGTTAACATAATCCTTCTTAATTAGACTATATATTCGATCTAAAAGCGGAGATAGGGTACATTAAAAAGAAGATGTATTTTGGGGTGTTGCAGTTGCAACAGCTCTTTTTGGTATGGAGTTAGTGAACTGAAATTTGTGGCATAAATATTCTATTTCAGTTGATGAATAAATCATGCTTATGTAGACAAACTGAGAGTAAATGAGAGGGTCTCAACTATGTCACTTTATTTAATTATTTAATAGGTTGGACAAATAATCAATGGAAGAAAAGGAAGTAGGTAATAAAATGCCCAACGTAACAGTTTTCGGACAAGGAACTTTTGAAGTGGAGGAAGGAAAAAAGTTAGTATTAGCACTTGAAGATAATGGAGTGAATATTCTCCACCGTTGCGGAGGAAAGGCGAAATGTACGACCTGCAGAGTAGAAGTAATGGCCGGTGAATTTTGTGATTTAACTAATGTAGAAAAGAAAGCATTTTCGGATAAGGGGATTGAAGATCATTTACGTTTATCTTGTCAAATCCGTGTGAATGCTGACGTAACCGTTCGCCCAATCATGACAGTAGAAAACTCTGGTTTAGAAACTGGTCCGAGACCAGCTGATTAAAAATGAAGGAACATTGGTTATTTCCTCGATTAAGTGTTTGATGATGTTTTAAACGGGGAAGAGCTTAGTTTTTGGGAAAAAGTGGTGAAAGATTGTGGTTTTCAGTCAACGAGTGTTGTTGATTGCTTTTACTTCCAAATTTTATATTTCCGTGATTCGAATGGAATATTATTTGAAATTGCGACAGATGGACCTGGATTTACAGCAGATTTAACTGTTGAAGAGTTAGGGGGAAAATTAGATTTACCACCATTTTTGGAAGCAAGGTGTGCAGAAATTGAAGCAAAGTTAAAACCGCTTGATTAAAAGGAATCTAATCCTTTTTCGTTTGATGAATAAATCATGCTTATGCAGACAAACTGAAAATGAATGCTCACATAATCAATCAAAGAAAAGAAAGAGGATTAGAATAAGGGAGGCTCGCTCCATGAATAATGCAAATTGCGACTTTTCACCGATGAAGCAAACGTTAAAAGAAGATATACGTCAAGTAATCACGACGCTTCAGAATAGCTTAGAAACAATAGATCATGAAAACGATTGTTTACTTGGGAATTTTGAAAAAATAAAAAATAGATTTGCATACATTGAAATGAAAGCTGCTACTTTTTATTTAAATTGTTATTTGTCCCCGTTTACGGATAAATATCCAGAATTATCAATCTGTATACAAAATATGTCGGATCGAAGACATGGTGGTTTAATTGTCATTCAACGTAAAGATTCTCTTGAATCTTTAATTCATCCGGGGATTGCAATTGGAGCAGAGTTAAGCCATTCTTTATTAGAGTCTATCTTTTTTCCGGGGAATCCACTCCATGATGGTGCTGTAATGGTAAGTTTTAATCAGATCGTTTCTGCAGCAAATGTTCTTCCCCTTTCAAATAGATTTACAGGTGATAAAAAACTTGGTACACGACACCGCGCTGCTTTAGGATTAAGCGAACGCAGTGATGCCCTTGTTTTAGTTGTTTCCGAGGAAACAGGTAGAGTTTCATTTGCATTAAACGGAGAACTCTATCCAATTGCTACACATGGGGGCTCGATAGATAGTTTATTGAAAAATTTACAGTAAAAAGGGTAATCAAAACTATCATTTAATAGAACCTGCTGTCGACCAATCTTGTTCAATAGCAGATTTTTTTGTGACTTCTTACCAATATTCAATTGGAAAGGGGAACTACAGAATTCTTTTTCATGTATGACAAAAAGCTCTATTGATAGACACTTTTTACCTTCAATTAGAGATATTTTATATTGAGGTTTATATCTATTAGGTTTATGATATATTCATAAGTTACAAAAGATAACTGGTAAGACAAAGTGAGGACACATCAAAGTGCAGAATCTAAATGAGTAAAATAGATTCTCTATATAAGGAGTGTAATTGTTAATATGGTGACCTTATATACATCAACAAGTTGTACGTCTTGTCGTAAAGCAAAAGCATGGCTTGAGGAACACGAAATTGCTTATATAGAAAGAAATATTTTCTCTGAACCTCTTACGATTGACGAGATTAAAGAAATTTTTCGTATGACGGAAGATGGGACAGATGAAATTATCTCGACAAGATCGAAAGCTTTTGAAAAGCTGAATATAAACATAGAATCTCTATCACTTCAAGAATTATATAAAATAATCAAAGAGAACCAAGGATTATTAAAAAGACCGATTATTCTCGATGAAAAAAGATTACAGGTTGGATATAACGAAGATGAGATTCGTAGTTTTTTGCCTCGTAAAGTTCGTGCATTTCAGCGCTGTGAAGCTCAACAAATGGTCAATTAATCATGAGACATCACTTTCAACATCTTAAGGATTTTTTCGTTCTCTTCAATCATCAATATGAACTTAGCTTGGTGGAAAAGCAAATAAATATATTAGAAAAAATAACTCGATAGAATATATTTTTTAACTATAAACGATAAAGCAATTAAAAGAATAAAGATGATTATTCTTTTAATTGCTTTGCATAAGAATTATAAAACAACCTTCCAGTTATTGTTGCAAGTTGCTTTAATGATTTTTCTTTCTCGTATGTAGTTGGCAATAAGTTCAGTCATATCAATTGGTATATCTTGTATAACAGGCTTTTCTTTAAACATATTGAAGTTACCGCCTCCGCTAGCACGGTAGCTGTTCATAACAACATCGTATTGTTGATCCAGCTGCAATGGTGCCCCTTGGTGATTTAGGTGGATAACGCGTTGGCCTATAGGGTTTGAAATTTTTAATTCATATTCAATCCCTTCCCACATGTCATAATTATAATGCTGTGGTTTTGGATATGAAAAAGCAGGATTAACCGTTATGTTTCCGTTTTCGATAGTGAAATACTGGGCGGTTTGCTCAAGAGCCTCTTTAATATCCTGACCGCTTATCCGGATGACTTTTAATGTATTTGGATAAATATAATTGGATACAATATCACGCATTGTGATGTTTGTTTGGAAACCTAGAGATTCATTGGTGAATAAGGCCGTATTTGAAATAGCAGCTCCGCTAGCGTTCATTTGTACGTTGTTAATAAATTCGATATACGGATTATCCTGTAGACGTGCATGCAGTATGTCTTTAATGGTCATGTCTCCAATGACTGTTCCTATTGATTGATCAAGCCATTTTTGAGTTTCTTCTTGAAAATCATCTATGAAGGAGAGTGTTTCTTGATCTGCCT
>DATMFE010000235.1:0-37022 GCA_035556295.1 Ureibacillus sp. | reverse complement strand
TGCTTTTTTTATTGAGAATTAGGTATGTTATTTAATAGTAATGTAATCCTAATAATCTGGAGAGGTAGCGAAGTGGCTAAACGCGGCGGACTGTAAATCCGCTCCTTCGGGTTCGGCGGTTCGAATCCGTCCCTCTCCACCAGTTTGTTTTTTTAGAATTATGGCGATTGTGGCGAAGTGGTTAACGCACCGGATTGTGGTTCCGGCATTCGTGGGTTCGATTCCCATCAGTCGCCCCATTATTGGGGTATAGCCAAGCGGTAAGGCAACGGATTTTGATTCCGTCATGCCCTGGTTCGAATCCAGGTACCCCAGCCATTTAAAAAATGACTAATAACCACCATACTTTTATGGCGGCTTAGCCAAGTGGTAAGGCACGGGTCTGCAACACCCTTATCACCGGTTCAAATCCGGTAGCCGCCTTCTTAATTTAAGGCAAAGTGAAATAATACAATTAATAACATTACAGATAAACTTAAAGCATTAATCCGAATGAAAAGGATTAATGCTTTTTATTATTTCAGGAATATTTTTCTAAAATTTATCGATTAAGTTAGCCATTAAGATCTTGATTTACCAAGAAAAAAAGCGATAGAGTATCAGATGAATCTATGCCATACCTCGGTTATTTTCATCCATTTTCTTAAGGACTTCCTTCATTGATAATTTTTTAGAGTTATTTTGCTCTGGATGTAAAACGGTTGTTCCAAACTCCTCATCTTGGTGATATTGAACATTTCCAGTTTCAAGAGGGCTTTTCTTATCCTTATCTTTGTTTTTTCCCATTACAGTCAGCTCCTTTCCAACCTAATATGAGAAGTTTCATATTAATTTATGTATTCGATGATTTGTAAAAATAATATTATGATATTTGGATATTAGTATTGAATGATTAATATGTAGTTTCTAATTCATCAAAACAACCAAAAGTTTCTATGGGTAACTTTTTATGTGGCGTTACTTCTGTACCTTTAAAACTTATCCATATATACAACCTGTTAATATTTGGTTGCAAATCCATATATGGAATTGGTATGATATATCTCCTGAGCCTATTTTGTCTTATAAATTGAAGCGGCAACATTGATTATTAAAATATTATTAAGGAGAGGTGCTTAATGGAGCAAACATTTATTGAACTGATTCACGCTCGAGAAAATAACTTGAAAAATGTAAGTTTACGGATTCCAAAAAATAAAATTACCGTCTTTACAGGTGTGTCGGGATCAGGAAAGTCATCCATTGTATTTGATACAATCGCTCAAGAAGCTGGTAGACAATTGAATGAAACCTATAGTAACTTTATTAGACTCTTTCTCCCTCGATATAATCGTGCAGATATCGATGAAATCAAAAACCTCTCTACAGCAGTTGTTGTTGACCAAAAAAGATTAGGTGGTAATGCACGTTCAACTTTGGGAACTGTGTCTGATATTCTTCCTCTTTTCCGAGTGTTGTTTTCACGTTTTGCAACCCCACAAGTAGGCTATAGTAATGCCTATTCTTTTAATGATCCAGAAGGTATGTGTCCAACATGTGAGGGGATTGGAAAAGTCATATCGTTAAATATCAACGAGGCAATTGATTGGGACAAGTCGCTAAACGAAGGTGCAATTCTATTACCAGGATATGCACCAGGTACTTATCCGTGGAAGATGTATGGTGACTCAGGATTCTTCGATAATGATAAAAAAGTAAAGGATTACACAGAAGAGGAACTTCACAAACTTTTATACGCTGAGCCTGAAAAAGTAAAAATGCAATTTAATAATAGTTACTTTAATGCTACTTATGAAGGGTTAGTCGTTCGATTCATGCGACAAAATGTGAATACAGATAGAGAAGCATCAAAAAAGGCAGTGAAAGTTTTAGAACAATTCACTACAATGACAACTTGTCACGCATGTTCTGGCAAACGATATAATGACAAAGTACTTTCTTCATTATTTCATGGATATAATTTTGCTGATCTATCCGAAATGCAGCTAACCGATTTGGTAAATGAACTAAAATCTTGGAATGAGCAAAGTGCAAAACCAATTCTTGATAGTATCATTGAACGAGTTAATAGTTTATGTGAAATCGGGTTAGGATACATGACATTGAGTCGTGAAACGTCCACTTTATCTGGTGGTGAGTCCCAACGTGTAAAAATGGTAAAATATTTATCAAGTACCTTAACTGGACTACTATATATTTTTGATGAACCAAGTACAGGATTACATCCACATGATGTATATCGATTAAATGAGTTGCTTGTAAAAATACGGGATAAAGGGAATACCGTTTTAGTTGTTGAGCATGATCCGGATGTGATTCAAATCGCTGACCATATTGTCGATGTCGGACCGTTTGCAGGTAGAGAAGGCGGTCAAATTATGTATAGCGGTGGCTATGAAGGATTATTTGAGACAGATACTTTAACATCGAAATTCTTGAAAAATGCGTCACCAATTAATGTGAACCCTCGAATTGCAACTGAGTTCTATGAAAGTAAGAAAAGTAATTTGCATAACTTAAAAAATGTGAGTCTACGGGTTCCAAAAGGGGTCTTCACAGTAGTTACTGGTGTAGCGGGTTCAGGCAAAAGTACACTTGTGAATGAAGTATTTGCGAAAGATTTTCCTGAAAGCTTAACAATAGATCAAAACCCAATTCATACAAATATTCGTTCCAATGCAGCAACATTTTTAGGGATAATGAATGGCATTCGTAAAGCATTTGCTGATGCAAATGAGGTGGATAGTGGTCTCTTTAGCCATAATTCCAAAGGTGCATGCCCAACTTGTAATGGAACAGGAACAGTAGAGTTAAATTTATCCTTCATGGACAAAGTGGAAATTGAATGTAGTGATTGTAGAGGTTCGCGTTATCGTCAAGATGTGCTTGCCTATTTATATAAGGATAAAAACATTGTAGAAGTGATGGAAATGACCGTTCAAGAGGCATATGACTTTTTTGAAACGCGTGATATCAAAAGTAAATTACAAAGTTTGAATACAGTAGGACTTTCTTATTTAACACTTGGACAACCATTAACGACATTATCTGGTGGAGAGTGTCAGCGACTTAAACTTGCAAAAGAGCTTAAAACAAATGGTAATATCTATATTCTCGATGAACCGACAACAGGGTTGCATTTATCTGACATCTCCAACATTATTCGGATCATAAACGAATTGGTGGAGAAAGGAAATACAGTAATTGTCATTGAACATAATGTGGAAGTGATACGAAAAAGTGATTGGATTATTGATATAGGTCCAAAAGGTGGTTCAGAAGGGGGACAAATCATCTATGAAGGTCCACCAGCAGAAATAAAACAATGCACGGAGTCAATTACAGCAAAATATATTTGAAAATAAAATATATCATCTGAGGATCAATTTTAACTACACGGGTAAACAGCTAACTACCCCAAGATAAGTAAGGATGAACAAATGAGAAAGAAGCATTCACAGCAAATGCTACAAATGCTTCTTATTTTATTCTTTACTATAAATTTCTTGGACTCGTCCAATTTGTCCATCTGTTAGTCGAACTTTGATACCATGGGGATGAGTACTGGAGTTAGTAAGAATATCTTTGACAATTCCTTTTGTACGTTTACCTGTTTTTTGATCCTTTTTTAAAACGATTTCAACTGTTATTCCAGGCTGAATATCCTTACGATTCTTACCGTTCATTAAACACCCATTTTTCTACGAGTTGTTGTTGTCTTTTTTGCTTGTTGGCTCTTCATTTTTTTTCCTGATAAATCACTGTTCGCTTTTGCTTTACCATTAGAAGCTTGGTTTTTCTTAGCTTCAAGTTTAAGCTTTGCTGCTTCTTGTAGACTCATTTTTTTTGGTGTTTCGGGTTGTTGATTTTCCGTCATCAAATATTTCCCCCTTTTGAATATATTGGTTAATCAAGTATAATCTATTTTCATGGATTTGTGAAAGAATATCTATAGTTATAAGTGGGGGATGTATGATAAAATAAAAACCCGGAACTAAATTCCGGGTCTAATCTCACTTACTTTTCATGCTCCATGGCACACTGCCTCCGCTTCTGCATAAATGCTTTAGCTTATTCAGTTTTGTTGGTCATCCTTCGAGTTAACGATCAATCGCGCTCATCGGGTTAACCCTCCCAGTTACATGATTTGAAGTGAAATCTCTAATAGTATAGGTGCTTTTAGATTTTTTATACACTTGTTGTAGATATTTTTTGTGGATAAAAATGCTTAATTCTAAAGAAAAATTTAATAAATATTTCATCTTTAGCTCAAAAAAATAAATTCAATTTTTAAATGTTTTAATTGTAGGGTAAATATAGGATATACTTTTAATGTCCTATAAAGTGAAAAGAAATAGGGAAGTATAAATGAACAGAGTTTTAGTGGGGGTAAATTATGAATTACAAAATTGTTAATAAACCAGTATTTGAACAAGCACAGGTCCGCTCTGTAGCAGACGTTATATTTACTGAAGAAGATCTACAAAACGGTATGAAATTAGCTGTTTCAAAAAAGGATGCTACACTTGCACTGTATTTAATTGAGGTAGACGGACATAAGAAATTTGATGTACGATGGGATGATTCTTCCGAAGTATTCAGCGGTTGGCATTCTGCATGGGACAATTTCGTTTGGTGCTTAAATACAGTAGAACAAGAAAATCAATAAAATGAATAAAGAACCCTATTGTCTAAAAGACAGTGGGGTTTTTTAATGCATAAAAATAGAATGTCTGGATTTATGTCTAATGAATTCTAAGAATTTTGGTCCGCATGGGAAACCATATGAAAATCGTCTATAAGTGAATTTAAATTTTAGTAGAAAACTTTTTTTGCACCCTATATAATGGGTCAAAAGGGGATTTTTGTATGTTACTAAATTCTATCAACTATTGGTGGCCGATCCTTCTTACACTTGGTTTTATTATTTTTCAAGCGATGATTAGCTTAAAAAAAAGGGTACTATTAAGTTTTGCACTCTCGCTACTTTTCACAGGATTTACTATTTATGCTTTCTCCTTTTTTAATCTAGTTGTCATACTTGTATTTGTCTGTTTTATATCCTGGGCTATCCCACTTGTAACATATTTTACGAGGTGATTAAGCAATGCAAACTTGTAGTTTATTTCAATGATTAAATACAAACCATATTCCAGGAAGTGAAAGTATTTAAATGTTCGTGAAATTCATCACCTATTGGTGGCCAGTTCTGGTCACTTTCGTAGTAATTATTATGCAAGCACATGTTAGTCTCAAATGGCAGTTATGGAGGAGTTTTGGGATAACGATTTTATTTACTATTTTTACATTTTACGTTGCCTCCTTTTTCAATTTAGTGTTTATTCTTGTAATAACTTGTATTGTATTCTGGGTATTGTCTGCTGCAGTCTATTATCAAAGATAGTTAAAAACTTCTAAATGAGAAAAGGCAAATAAGTTGGATAGTATACATAAAGAATGTCGATTCACCACATTTAAAAGGGATTGACATTTATTAACTATCACCATGACTCAAACAAAAAAGAGTAGCCAAAACACGTTGACCACTCATCTATTCTGCATATATAACTTCCACATTATTTTCCGCCAATCGATTTCTAATCGACATTTCTGCTTTACTATTTACTACACCTGCTAATAGAATCTCGATTTCTTTTGAATCATTCATCTTCAAGTGTAAAGTTCTGTATTCGCTAGAATCGACGACAATGACAGCTTCTTCAACATCACTCCAACTATATTGCGTTTTACCAACAATGCCACCAATTTCGATATAATCTCGGTCAAAATAATGATATTGGTTAACACCAGAATAAAACAAAACAATAAACAAACAAGATGCGAGAATGCCCAATGTAACTTTAAACGATTTTTTAGACAGGAAGTAGATGAACACTAAAACCACACCTGTAAAAATAAATGCACTAAGATAAAATCTGTAAGATGAAGGCAACGGGACATAGGAAATACGTGAACTATATTGATAAGTCGTGACTGTTAAAATTACGGGTGTTAAAATTGCAATAAATGGTCCAGAGATACACAACAGTACCGCTGCGACGATCCATGCTGGGTGACGACTAAGCTCTGCCTTTAAAACACTCATCATGATACACTCCTTTTCAAGCAAAACGATCTTACTATAATATACCATATAATAACAAAAATTCTATCGTTAATTATCTAAATATTCAGTTTGAAGGAGTCTTAGAGCTGATTAGAGGAACTAGCTCCTCACCATATCCACTATAGTTACAGCGATAAAATATGTAATAATGGAAATTAGAGCGCCTTTCCAGCCAAATAAAAATAAAGCTATTAAGAAGATAAAAATATTAATAACAAAGATTGCTTCGCCTACAGTTAAGCGAGTTTTACTAGAAATTAAAAGCGCCAATACGTCTGTCCCATCAATGACGCCACCATTACGAATGACAATTCCAATACCCATTCCAAGCAATACGCCACCAATTATTAAAATCAAAATCGTATTTCCTTCAAGGAAGGGCGAGCGCCTTTCTAAAAGCCCAGTGCAAAAAGTTAATGCAATAATTCCGAACGCCCCAGAAAACGCGAAACGTTTCCCAAAATATTTCAACCCTAAAAGCAAAAAGGGAATATTGAAGATAAACAGCAACACACTTAATGGAAATCCTGCAATTCCAGAAAGCATCATAGATATTCCAGTAACTCCTCCATCGATTAATCCATGAGGAATTAGAATGACTTTAAGACTGATTGCTGCCATCATCGCTCCTATAAAGATCCAAGGAATTTTAAAAGCTAGTTCAATAAAGTAACTTTTGTACGCCCTATATGCTTTCAAGGTTATGTGCTCCTTTAGATTTAAAATGTGGTGCAAAGAATGTTATTCATATGGATTTAAACTTTTCCCATATTATTCTTATGAAAAGAAAGGAAATATGATGAACGTAGTGGAAATAAAAACGTTATAGGCTGTAACCATAATCTAACAACGAATGTTAGCTTTATAAATTAATCGGGTAAAAGGTATGAAATGATATGAAAAGAGGATTGAGGAGGCACCTCACATGGAAATCAAATTATTAACAGACGCTGATGCACAAGAATACCAGCAACTAAGATTAAGGGCGCTACAAATAAATCCGGAAAGCTTTGGATCGACTTATGAAAAAGAAGTCGTTTTTACATTAGACTACGTAAAAGAACGAATCTCCCCAACTGATGATAAGTTTGTTATAGGTGCCTTTGAGGATGGCTTACTAGTAGGAGTTGCAAGATTTATGCGTGAAATGGACCAAAAGGTGAAGCATAAAGGGAATATCTACGGTATGTTTGTTGCACCAGAAGTGCGCGGTTTGGGCGTTGGTCGTAGCATTCTTTTAGAAGCCATCAATCGTGCTAAAAAATTGGATGGACTTGAACAAATTCATTTATCAGTTGTTTCATCAAACCAAGGTGCTAAGAAACTCTATCAATCAATTGGATTTAAAACCTATGGTGTAGAGCCAAATGCGCTAAAAGACAAGGGTCAGTATTTTGATGAAGATTTCATGGTATTATTTTTGAATGAACTGAAATAAGAGTCTAATTAAATACAACCTTTTTAGGGGTGAAATACTGATGCGCACTGAACAAGAAATGCTAGAGCTAGTATTAACAATTGCCTCACAAGACGATAGGATCCGAGCTGTAGGCATGAATGGATCAAGAACAAATAAAAATGCACCAAAAGATATATTTCAAGATTATGACGTTATTTATTTTGTGACAGAAATGGAATCATTTTTGAAAGAGTCAAACTGGATTGATAGATTTGGTGATCAAATTATCATGCAAACACCAGAGGATTCGGATTTGTTTCCGCCCTCACTAGGTGGGGATTTTACCTATCTAATGCAGTTTACGGACGGGAATCGTATCGACTTAAGACTATCTTTGGTTGGAAAAGTAACGGACTGGATGAAAGAGGACCGACTTGCGAGCGTGCTATTAGATAAGGATATTTTATTTCCGAAATTACTAGAACCAACAGATGAAGATTATTGGGTAAAGAAGCCAACGCAAAAAATGTTTGTAGACTGTTCCAATGAATTTTGGTGGGTTTCAACATATGTAGCAAAGGGCTTATGGCGCAAGGAAATTCTCTACGCTTACGATCATTTAAATATCATGCGCAACATGCTGCATCTAATGCTAAAGTGGAAGGTTGGAATCGATACAGACTTCAAGGTGAGTATTGGAAAGAATGCGAAATACTTGGATCACTACCTCGATTCATTGACTTGGTCAGGACTGTTAAAAACGTATCCTAGAGTGAATGAAGATGAAATTTGGAGTTCATTGTGGTCGATGACTTCATTATTTGAAGAGGTTGCGGAAGATGTAGCGAAAAAACTTCAATTTACCTATCCACCATTTGATACTGCAAAAGTAAAGGCATATTTAAAGCACATTTCGAATTTACCTAGAGATGCGAAAGAAATCTATTAAGTTATGAATTGAAAATAGTTATGAGTGCAAAACCAATCTTAGATGTGTTTTGATAATACGAATATGCGCGAATATCCAAATTTAATCGATATTAATATCAGGGGGTAAATATGAACATCCTATCAAATAAATGGATTAACAAAGTTGGTCTTTTAGTTTGTTGGTTTCTCTTACTTGTATATACTGTGATTTTTATGATTTGGGGCGGCATTTTAATTTTATTCTTTCTATTAGATTTGAACATTCCATTATAATGTTGATTTTTGGAAATCCTTCAAGTAACCAAACCTGTTAAGTACCTTGCCTATCCGCATATGCTTTTGATTAGGAGGAAACGATTTGAAACAAAACATTTACGATAATTCAACATTCTTTAATGGATATATAGCAAAACGGGAAACGGGAGTAACTATAAATGACTTCGTTGAGCAACCAGCAATGAAATCGCTATTTCCTAAACTAAAGGGGAAAACAGTATTAGATTTAGGCTGTGGAGCAGGGCTTTTAGCAAAGTATTGTGTCGATGAAGGTGCAGCAAGGGTTGTAGGGGTTGATATTTCGAGCAATATGATTAACAAAGCTAGAAATGAAAATCCACATGAGAAAATCGAGTATATTTGTTCACCCTTTGAGGATATTGATCTTGGAGGTCAAACCTTCGACCTCATTATCAGTTCATTGGCAATTCATTATATAGAGGATTATCCACAACTTATTGAAAAGATTTATCGTTTATTAAATGAAAATGGGCAATTCATTTTCTCAACAGAACATCCATTATCAACTGCTCGAAAACAGTTGGATAGACAAACAAAAAATTGGATTCGAGATGAGGAAGGGAATCGACTACATTGGGCTGTCGATCATTATCACGAAGAAGGAAAACGTGAATTTTATTGGCTAGTGGATGGGGTCGTGATGTATCACAGGTCTCTTTCGACATTAATTAATACATTAATTGAGAATGGGTTAGTACTAGAGAAAATAATTGAACCTCAATCCACACCAGAAGGATTAGAAAAAGTGCCACTATTGATTCATGAACAACGCAGACCCTCATTTATTGTCATTAAGGCGAAGAAAAGTGTCGAGTAATTTAATTTAGGACGTGAACAAATGAAGACGGTTGTTAACAAAGAGCTTGCCTTAAGAATTGAACAGGCAGAAGTGGAGTTGCTATCTTCAAGACTTTCGGCAATTCAAAATCTAGAAGGTAACCCTATGGGGATTGAGCTTCAAACCTTTGGGCATGCAACAGCATTCTCGGCCAAAAACATTCCAGGTCCATCTTTTAACACAGTTAAGGGATTAAGAGCTGGTGATGAACAATATGTAACTAAAATATTAGACTTTTACCACAAGAAGGATATTTCAGTACAATTTGAAATAACTCCAGCGCACACATCGAAGGATTTGCTGACCTTTTTGAATAGTTTAGGATTTTACCAAATTGATTTTCATACTACACTTTATAAACAACTCGATGATGAGACGCAGTATGAAAATAACATATCTGACATCGCAATTCGAACATTAAAAGAAGATGAGTTTGATATATTTGCAGAAATATATACAAAAGGCTTTCAAATGCCAGACTTCCTTGCTAGTGGTGTTGCGCAAAATAATAGGGTGCTTCATCCTAATCCAAATTGGTCGTTTTATCTTGCTCATGAGGATGATCGACCTGTAGGGATAGGAGTTTTATTTGCAAAAAACAAAGTGGCTACACTTGCAGCAGCAGCTACTCTACCTGCGGAAAGAAATAAAGGAATCCAAAGTGCAATAATCCAGAAACGTTTGGTGGAAGCAATTTCTACTGGCAACGAATTATTAGTAGGACAAGCAAGATTCGGATCTGTTAGTCAAAATAATATGGAGCGTGCTGGAATGAAAATCGCTTACACTAAAGCAATATGGGTGAAAGGACAATAAGATGCGTTTGTAAAACAGGAAGGATATTGAATCAAAATGTTTTATGGGATCGCAATAGTAGTAATAATCTTAGATCAGCTTTCGAAAATTTGGATTCGCATGAATGTAGCAATTGGCGAGTCGTTTCAATTTTGGAATAGTCCGATTCTTATTACACACTATGAAAATAGTGGCGCGCATTTAGTTCCTTTCAAGGCTATGGGCGGTGGTTTGTTCCACTTGCAATTTTTGTGTTGCTTTTCTTAATCATTTATAGAAAAAGGGAGAGTAGAAGAACGCTTTTAGATATCGGTGCTGGATTTCTAGCTGGTGGGGCCATTGGTAATGCAATCGATCGCGTGTTATTTAACCAGGTGACGGATTTTATTATAGTTGGATCGGGCAATGGTAATCTAAATCTAGCAGATTATGCTTTGAATATTGGCCTTATTTTATTGTTAGTAGATACAGTTTATACTGAGCTTATACAAAAGAAGAAAAAGGAAGTAGGGGGAAATAGAGTGAAACAAGCACTACTTGTTATTGATGCGCAACAAGCAATTATTGATGGAGACGGCGAATTTGAAACGGGTGTTTTTGAAAAGGAACAGTTGATCAACAATATCAATAAAGTCGTTCAAGCTGCTATTGGGAAACAGATCCCTATTATTTTTATTCGCGATACAGAAGTTGCAGGTGGGGAAGGACCTGGATTTGAGGTGCACCCTGGCATAAACGTCCCTTCAGAGGCCGCAGTATTTAACAAGGCTGCGACAAATTCATTTTATGGAACACCTTTATTAGAACATTTGAATGAGAAAGAGATAGAGCATGTTGTAATCATGGGATGTAAGACAGAGTACTGCATTGATACTGCTGTAAGAGCCGCAACAGTGAACCACTTTGATGTCACACTAGTTGGTGACGGTCATTCAACATCGGACTCAAGTACATTATCTGCACAACAAATCATTCAACATCATAACCGCGTACTTCATGGACATGACAATGTAGACAACTTTGCGCTTGTACGTAACTCAGATGACGATTTGTTCTAACCGACACACAATAACTATCGATAAAATTATGAGGCGTCCTCTACTTAGGTGGAGACGTTTTTTTAATGGATACATCTTATGGTTTGGTGAGTAGAAGAAATGCCGAGGGAATCGGAAAAGTATGTATGGTTGGGACGATGAAGGACAATTGAAGGAGAAAGTAGTCTAGAGATGACCTTCATAAGGGTGATGAAGACCATTTTCTGCAAAAAAATATTCAAAGTATCCTTCATGATAGGAAGCATCATATATCTGCAAAAAGTATCACAACAAACATAATTTTGCCCCCACATTAAATACATCAAAATAAAACACCCCTAATCCTTAGAATTTAGGGGTGTTCAATCAATTTTATAATACTTTTGGTATAAATTTCTTTCGAATCACAAATATAGATAAAACAATATTGATTACTAAGAAATACACAACTAAACCGATGAATAATAAATTAATGGTAGTATTATTACGGGCAGGTGAGTAAGTGTCAGTATTAAGCAAAATAACAAAAACAGCTAGGTAATATAGTAATATCCCATTAAAAATCAGCGCAGCCCCATTTAATACTAAGATGATATTCTTCCAAACTTTGAATTTGCTAATCTCTTTTTTAGAGATAAAAATGAGATTAATAATGTATAAAATGAATGTAGTTATAAATACGAATGGAATAAACATATTCATCACTCCTTCATACAGGATTCATTCATTTTAACATATATATGATTTCATTAAAAATATCGCTTTCGATTGAGGAGGCGGGGCAAATGCAAATAATTAATATATCGCAACGAAAGGTGGACAACCATATGGAAAAGCAGCTAAAAGAAATAATCTCCAGATCAATACTAACGGAAGCAAAAGGCTATTTAGATGTGGGATTTACACATTCATTAAATCCATATAGCGGTTGTGCTTTTTCTTGTAGATATTGTTACGTTAGAGAAATGCCAATACAACGTTTCAAAGATATCCCTTGGGGCGAATGGGTGGAGATTAAAACAAATGCAGCTGAAATCTACCGAAAAGAAATCATTAAACTTCAAAAGAAAAACCATCCTGTAAATATTTTTATGTCTTCTGCAACAGACCCTTATCAACCAATTGAGCGCAAAACAAATATTACGCGTGGGATATTGGAAGAAATGCTTCTGAACCCACCTGATTTCCTTCAAATCCAGACAAGGTCACCATTAATCACAAGGGATATCGATTTGTTGGTAAAGTTAAATGAAAAATGTAAACTTCTCATATCCATGACAGTAGAAACTGACAGGGAAGATATTAAGCAAATATTTGCCCCGTACGCGCCGGGAATCAAACTGAGAATAAAAGCACTAAAAGAACTACATGATGCCGGTATTGCAACCCAAGCCTCCATTTCACCAGCATTACCATTTACTCCTGACTTCCCAAAATTATTAAATGGTATCGTGGATCATATTTGGATTGATACACTCCATATTGGAGATGGAGCAATGGGAAAACGCTCTGAGAGATTAGGTATGCCAAAATTATTTGATGAGCATGGATTAACAGATTGGTATCGAAAGGATGTATCGAAAGGATATCCACATTGCCATAAAAAAGTACTTTCATAAATATTTTCCCTCTGAAATCGTAAGGGTTTCTAAAGAGGAAGCATATTTAAAATGAAATTTTAAGTAGGACATTTTCATTGTTACTAATGATGAAGCATTAATTCCAAAAAGGATTAATGCTTTTTATGTGGAAATATATACAAATAGTAGGAACCCAGTAATTAGAAGATAGCCGTTACTATAACCTAGTAAACTCTATAGAAAATTACATAACTAAAATTCAATTATTCAGGAGGTTCATCTAATGGACGTAATGACACTATTGACGAACAAACAAAGCTGGGAGGAGTCAGCGCACCGTTTTTATGGTAGAAATCCTCTTCCGGAATATGGACCTTTTGCGCCTCGCGAGGATGAACTTCATTTATTCGGTGATGTAACAAATTTAAAGGTGTTAGAAATCGGGTGTGGTAGTGGGCATTCACTGCAATACTTGGATCAAAAAAACGCAGGTGAGCTATGGGGTATTGATTTATCTAGCAAACAGATTGAAGCTGCGAAGAAACTACTTAGTAATTCGAAAACGGAAGTTAAGCTATTTGAATCACCAATGGAAGAAAACCCAGGAATACCTACTGATTATTTTGATATCGTATTTTCCATTTATGCACTAGGTTGGACAACAAACCTAGATCAGACGCTAGCAAATGTAAATAAATATTTAAAAAAGGGTGGCAGCTTCATTTTTAGTTGGGAACATCCACTGTATAGTCGAGTTAGAAATTCAAACAACTCATTAACATTTGATAAACCATATCATGAAGAAGGTCCTTATGCACATGAAGCATGGAGTACTCTTGCAATTATGCAGCAATTCAAATTGAGCACTTACATTAATGCTCTCATTCAACAGGGATTCCAAATCGAAAAAGTGGTAGAGGAAGTATCTGTAGCCGAATTAGATATAGAGAAGCACGCAAATCGTTGGTACAACTATGAAAAAGTACAGTATTTACCTACTACTTTGATTATTAAAAGTACGAAAATCAGCTAAAGAAATTCAGTTGAGGGGGACTGGGATGTATCAATATTTTAATGGATTAGTTATTAGGGAAGGTACGGAAGGTATTCCAGCAGAATATGTTGAAGCTCTGTTTGAAGATGCAGGATGGGCGAGAAATACCCCGGCTTGGCAAAAAGAGAAGTTTTCCTTAATATTTAAGAACTCAACTTGGGCATTTACCGTCTGGGATCAAAACAAGATGATTGGGATGGTAAGGGTTCTTTCAGATCAGATTATGGCGGCTAATATTATGGATTTGGTAGTTTTATCAGAATACCGTGGAAAAGGAATTGGACAAAAGCTAGTTCAATTATGTGTACAAAAGCTTCCTCACGGAGATTGGTTTGCTCACACATCCGCTGATAATTTCCCCTTCTATGAAAAATGTGGGTTTGAGGTAAAAGACATATCTAAAAACGGCACGTGTGCATACTACGGCTATATCCAAGCAAAAAAGGGCGGACATCGTAGATGATTTCAAGAAAGTTATAATTATTATCCCCTTCAACACTCAAAAGGCACACCATTTTAGAAGCGATGAATCAAAGACTGGATGATTCAAACTTTAGTTCTGCCAGCGTTGAAAAGAAGAATAGTATGGAGTATATAGATTCACCATTGGATGTCTTGAAATTACGTTGTTTTGGACAACAATCAGGCAACTAAGAGGGTTTGATTGAGAGTGATTTGGAAGAAGTCACAAACATCTTTGAACGAAATGCAACGATGGACGGGCTTCAAATAACTTTTTCTCGCTATATAGCTAGGGCAATTATTTAATGCTTTTCGACTACAATATATATTTTAGGGGGCATTCATTTGAGTATTGGTAAAGAATATCTAAAAGTGGTTATTGAAAGATTTAAAAGTTTAAAAGATCTTGGAGATAAAACGATACAACAATTATCAGATGAGGAACTTCATTGGACGTATAATGAAGAATCCAATAGTGTATCCATTATTGTAAAACACATGAGCGGAAATATGGTCTCTAGATGGACAGATTTCTTAACTACAGATGGCGAAAAGGAATACCGCAACCGTGATGATGAATTTGTTGATGATATTACTTCGAAATACGATTTAATGATTGTTTGGGAAAAAGGTTGGAAAGCTTTATTTGATACTTTAACAAGCCTAAAAGAAGAAGATTTATTAAAACATATTACGATTCGTGGAGAAAAGCATACTGCAATTGAGGCTATTGAAAGACAAGTGGCTCATCTTGGGTACCATGTCGGACAAATGGTATATATTGGTAAGCAAATTAAAAATGATCTGTGGCAAAACCTTAGTATTCCAAAAGGTAAATCAGAAGTTTATTTAAGAGAAATGCTTGAAAAGCACCAAGGTCAATAATAATAAATAAATAAATAAATAAATTAGTGAAATTGATTAGAAAGACACCTAGACACCTAATGAAAACTTAGGTGTCTATTTTTTTAGCACTTCATTTATTGTTAACAACAAAAAAAGCAAAACATATCGATAATTATTTATTGAAAAACGATAAATTTGGTGATACTATCAATTTGAACGAATCATACATCAGTGAGGTGCTATTATGAAACAAGGAACAACACTCTTTTTAAAATTAGCTGTGATCATTATGGGTCTTCCCGTACTTATTCTAGGTATAGTAGGGGTTCCATGGTTAATGAACAATCCTGCAAATCCAGATTACGCCAATATTCTTTATCCAATAGTAATTGGAGTTTATTTATCAATTATTCCGTATTTTGTTGCGTTGTATCAATCATTTAGACTACTAATATTTATTGATAAAAACCAAGCGTTCTCGGAATTGTCTGTTAAAGCTCTTAAGAAGATTAAAATTTGTGCTGTTATTATTACTGGATTATATATGGTGATTCTGCCATTTGTTTATTTTGTAGCGGAATTAGACGATGCCCCTGGATTAGTTATTATTGGAATGGTTCCAATTTTTGCTGCTTTAGTCATTGCAGTATTTGCTGCTGTACTCCAAAGACTTCTTCAAGAAGCAATTAACATAAAATTAGAAAATGATTTAACGGTCTGAGGTGAAAACAATGGCAATCATTATCAATATAGATGTCATGCTAGCAAAAAGAAAAATGAGTGTAACCGAACTAACAGAAAAGGTTGGAATCACTATGGCAAATCTTTCAATATTAAAAAATGGAAAAGCAAAAGCCATTCGGTTTTCAACATTAGAGGCAATTTGTAAAGCGTTAGATTGTCAGCCCGGAGATATTTTGGAGTATAGGAATGATGAAGAATAATAAATTGGTGAGGTGCAATTGGATGGAAAGGCTTTTGTTAAAGCTCGAAGCACATGGCGCTACATTTTTGTTAAAAGCCACATTGATTATAATAGGCATAATTGTATTAGCCTTATGTATTTTTTGGTTACCATGGACAGCTATTGAGTTAGAAAAGATGTATCCTGAGTTTTCTTTTTTAAAATACCCATTATTAGTTGGTATATATTTGACAACAATTCCATTTTACTTTGCACTGAATCAAACCTATCAGATTTTGAGTAATATTGATTCAAAAAGTGCCTTTTCAAAACAATCAATTGACTCATTAAGGTTTATCAAATACTGCGCATTCATCATTGCAATTTTGTACTTCATTGGATTTAACGGATTAAGATTATTGAATGCAGCAAATCCTGGTGTTTTACTATTAGGGTTAGTTATTATGTTTGCTTCAGCAGTGATTGGGGTATTCGCGGCGATCTTACAAAGGCTAATGCACAAGGTAATGACAATAAAAAATGAAAATGAGTTAACGATTTGAGTAATAAATAATCAGGTGTTGCTCTTATAAAAGGAGCAGCGCCTTTTTTACGTGTGGAAAACACGCTCATAAAAATAAAAATAAAAAACCCCCAAATACAAGAACTAACAGTACCTTCTAGTATTTGAGAGTGTTATTTTATAAATTCTCGTTTTGCTGTTTAATTTCTTCACGTGCAAAAGTCGCGTTAGCTTCCTTTAAATCGTTATAACCATCTATAGAATTACCGGGTACACTTTTTAAGTTCGGATATCTCGAATCATTTTCAACTGTCACCTTTGGTTCTTCTGGTGCGTTTGTTAAATACTTCTCTTTCTCTTTCAAGCTTCATCACTCCTTACATAAAGTTTTAACGATTGCTGTAATTCTATGCATTGAACGTTCAAACTAAAAAATTCATTTCCATTTTGCATTTTCCGCGTGTTGCTTAAGAATATTTCGACAAACTATGACATCAAAATAGGCGGTTCTTCATACAATAGTGTGGGGTGAGTAAATGCCAAGAGTAAAGTTTCGAGATGCTGATATTGATTTAATTGCACGGATGATGAGGGCAGAGGCAGAAGCTGAAGGAAATCAAGGGATGTTATATGTTGGAAATGTCATTGTAAATCGAGCTGTAGCAGATTGTTTAGATTTTCGAGATTTAAGAACCATTGAAGACGTAATTTACCAGGTGCAGGGTGGAAATTATTCTTTTGAGGCTGTTCAAAAGGGAAATTTGTTTTATAGCCCAGCAAGAGAAAATGAACGAAGATTAGCAAGACAGGTTATAGATTATTGGAGAACCCATCCAGCAAAATATGCGCTTTGGTACTTTAATCCATACGCTCCGTGCCCTCCAACTTGGTACGGCCAACCATTTACGGGTCAATTTAAAAATCACTGTTTTTATGAACCAGCAGCTGGAACGTGTGCTAGTATATATTCCTAAGAATTTAATCATGAGTGGATACTTTTGTCGGATTTTTCAAAAGAATAGTCGGATAAATCCCCAAAGTTGTCGGATTTCTCAGCGGAATTGACGTATTAAATATCAGCACGTCACATTCAATTACAAACGAAAAAAATCCTTAGTTCCAATTCTCCTAAGAATTGAACTAAGGATTTTTTCTTTAAGTGCCTCTGTGCTTAGTCACTTCTAGTGGAGGATTATTATGAATCACCTGATTGAACTCTTTTGAATATTCTTCACGATGATTAATGTCTTTCTTCGGCTTTTTCATTTTCTTGAAGGTTGTTTTACTTTTCTTTGCCATCGAATTTTCCCTCCTATTTTTGAAAGTCAAACCTTTGCGACAGAGTCATAGTTAATTTGCGTTAAATTGATGAATTTATTCTAAGAAGGATTTCAGAAATCACACTAAGAAAAAATGTGTTTATAAGTAATGGATAAGTAATTTATTAAATAACCAACCACACAGATGGTATAGAGATGGTATCGCTTTCATATATATTCTAAAAGGGATATGGGAGGGATATTAATGGCAGAAACAGAAAAAATAACAATCAATATGAATGTTGTTGATTTAGGAAAAGTGGATTTAATAGTAGAACAGGGGTTTTATTCGAACCGAACGGATTTCATCAAAACTGCAATTAGAAATCAATTATCATCCTATTCAATTGTAGTTGACCCTCTCATTAAAGAAAAAGCTTTTGCAGTGGGAATCAGTTATTTCAACCGACATTTACTTGAAGAAGCACTTTTAAAAAATAAAGTTCTTGATATCAAGGTAGTGGGAATGTTGGTGTTTGCTGATGATATTGATGAAGAATTAGCCTTCAAAACAATTAATTCCATAAAAGTTTACGGGGTTATAAAGGCTACAAACGAATTGAAAGTAGTATTGAATAAAATTAATAAAGGTAAACAAATTGTACGATAAAAGACACATGTTTACCCTAAATTTGTATTAAAACAATGCTTAGAAGTCAATTTAATGTTAAAGTTATAAAAAACATTAAAGTGAGTTAGGAGAACAACATGATCGAAGTAAAATCATCTCCAATAAGTGATGGAGAATTCAACAGAGGGGTATTTGCAACACGTGATATCCAAAAAGGTGAACTAATTCATGAAGCACCAGTTATTGCTTATCCAAATGACCAGCATCAACATATAGAAAAAACTTTATTGGCTGATTACGCATTTGAATACGGAATTAATCACACTGCCATTCTCCTTGGGTATGGTATGTTGTTCAACCATTCATATGAACCAAATGCAACATATGAAATTAACTTTCAAAATCATACTTTCGACTTCTTTGCTTACAAGGACATAAAAGCAGGGGAAGAGATTTTCATAAACTATAACGGTGATGTAGATGACAAAGAAAAGCTTTGGTTCAATGAGGAATAAATAATATAAACAAACGACGTTGATTCTGTAATAGGGATTAACGTCATTTTTTTAACTTCATTAAATAATAAAATAAGGGAGATTAGCATCCCAATCTCCCTTCCTCTGACCAATCCACTTACTATAGATAGTAATACCACAAATCGATTGAACCTCTCCAAACACATAATCTTGTCCTAGAATTCCTACCTCCGTCATCATTCCAACGATCAAGATCACGTATATAATCATCTAATCCAATAGGTTTTCCACTGTTTTCTGAAGGCTTCGTTTGATCCTTAGATGAAAGATGCATCATATTAAAAATAATTACATCATCCTTTTTTATTGGTCTTATACCTATATTATGTGGTGAACATTTTTTAGTTCATCGCCAGTTTAGGATTATCCGATTCGACTACTAATTCGTTTTAATATTGATGAAAGAAGCATTTAAGTATTCTAAGTAGCCATTCTTCAAAATACAGGATTGGTACATTTTTTATTTTCAATCATATTTTATATAAATGTAAGAAAGTTTAAAGGCGAAAGAAAGTAAAATGATTTTCACCTAGATACAACTAGAAATGTAGATTCTTTATTCCCACTTAAGTGGATTCCATCTTTTTTAATTTCCGTCTTCTATAGGCATTGATGGTAGTCTTTAGCGAAGCATAGCTTCCAATTGCTCCGTAACCGTAAAACCAACCCATAAAAATACCAGCAAGCAAGTCATATCTATGGCTAATAAAAATTGCTAATAATAAACCTAAAATAATGGCTATTGTAGGCACGTATATCGGTTTTATTTGAAGTGACAGTTTAAGTATCTGAGTCAAAATCAAGATAATGGGTACTGCAATTAGAACATCCCAAATATTTGTATGAATCGTTGGAAAATACATGTTACACCTCTAGGCGAATGATAGTTGTAGTATAAATTGAAGTATTTACATATATAAATTGCCTATTCAAGGCTGTGATAATTAAATCAGTGATTATGCATGGTGCTTCTTAACGGTGAAGATTTCTATTCGAGCTTGATGGTTAAACGGAAACATTAAAAACGAAGGGAGATCAGTTTATGTTTTTTTTCATCATAATGGGGTATTTCATCATTGTATTAATTGGATTAGTGATTGAAGGACATTTACGAATGCTTAGGGAACAAAATAAAGAAATGATAAAACTTCTAAATGAACAAAAGGAAAAGCGTAATTTTGAAGGCGTTTCTCCATTAGACTAAAATAAATCAATCCTTCCAAATTATTATTATCCTAAAGCTCTTTATTTTTTTCTATTGAATCTTTTTTGCCTGTGAATCGTAAAAGATAGTAGAAGATTAAAGGGGCGTGAGTAAGATGAAATGGTCTAGTTTTGCAAAAGGAATTACCGGAACATTTGAAGCTGTTTTAGCCATTCCGTTCTTTGGCGGGTTATTGATTATATTAAGTGCATGGCAATTATTAACCTTGGCACTCATTTTGCATATAGTAACTGCTGCGATTGCCATTGCGAATAGGAGATCGGTGGCTCCAAGTATTTTGGGTGTTGTTACAAGTTTAATAGCATTTATCCCAATTGTAGGATGGTTCTTCCACTTCATTACTGCAATTTGCTTATATATTAGTGCCTACAATGATGCAAGACAAGAGGCATACCATAGATAAAACGATAATAGTTACTATCATTTGAGGCGTTGATCCCTAACCGGATTGACGTCTTTGTTGTTTTCAATTCTCTTCCTTAAAGGGAAAATGAAATAAATGACGAATTTATAAAAACAACTTTCAATGAAATAAGGGAGGCTGATGACGATAGAATCGTTTAATAAATTTCTAGATGAATTTTTGAATAGTTGGAGGAATTCTTCCATAACAGACTTATCTCCGCTTATTTCCAAAGATTATCAAGCAAGAGAAATATCAAATGGTAAAATAGAGGATTTTGGTTATGAGGAATCCATACAAGGGTGGGAACAAGGTTTTAACTTTGTCATTGAACATCAAGCCAAATGGGAATTGAGTGAAATTCAAGTAAGTCCTCTTAGGGAGAAGGAAGTGCTTGCCATACTTTCTGCAACAATCATTTTACAAGACAAAAGACTAACTACATCAAATCTATTTTTTAATACTTTTAAAGAAAATGATAATGGAGAGTGGAAGTTAATTAGAAGTTATATCGAGGCAGGAGTGCCAAATGAAAATATAAATAATATGAGTTTCATCAACAGGATTGCTCAGAATTAATTGATAAAAGAATATAAAACGTACCAGGAGGATTTCCAATGAATTATGATAAACAGAATCAAACAATTACTACAAACCGACTAGTTCTTAGACCATTTTTAAAATCGGATGCAGATGTAGTCGCAATACTTTGTAACAACTATAATATTTATAAAAGCACATTATATCTGCCATTTCCATATACTTTAGATGATGCTTTGGCTTGGATAGATCGCCATCAAGAAAACTTTGACACAGATAGAATGTATGAATTCGCGATAACAGACAAAGAAACAGGAAATTTATTTGGAACAGTAGCACTTTCTAATAATCAGAAATGTAATCATGGTGAGATTGCTTATTGGGTCGGAGAAGAGTACTGGGGAAAAGGGTATGCGACTGAGGCTGCAAAGGCTATCATACAATTCGCGTTTAATGAAAAGAAATTACATAAAGTATTTGCAAGGTATTTTAGCTCTAACCCAGCTTCAGGTAGAGTTTTAGAAAAACTGGGCATGAAACATGAAGGTGTACTAATTGATCATGTGATAAAAGAGAATCGTTATGAAAGTTTAGTTCATTACGGATTAATTAACTCAAATGATTCCCAATAGGGAATTAAAGGATTTTTATTTAAATAACATATCTACTCTATTTAAGCTGCGATAAATCTCTACTTTTTGCGCAGCTTTTACTCTTTTTACCACTTATAACTCCTTACTAATCGTACAATTCTATTCCTAGACCTCAAGCTAATATCGCAATTTCCATACATTATTCATTCTCTTTGTCACCATACTAAAAACAAGGTGGTGTGACAATAATGACCTATCACTTCGATAAGGTAGAGTTTAAGGACGTGAATGGCCTAGTACAGGTTGTTCTACATATTAAAGCGCCTAATAACAAGTTTGAGTTTGGATCGGAATTTAACCCTCAAGAGGATGAAAGTTTAGCAAAATCGGCAAAAAAGTTTGTAAAAAAGTACTTTCCAAATTTAAAAGTAGTGACCATTGGAATCGTTGCAGGGGCTGTCATACTAACAACAGTACCTCTTAAGAGTGTAAGAGCTCATGAAACTCATTTTAATATGAGTTACCTATACTTCGGTAATTCAAAATCCTTTATTTCACAAGTCGATAAAACCCATGGAAATTTAAATCTTGTTTCACCTAGTTACTTTGATATTAATGCAGATGGGTCTTTAAAAATTACTGCACAATTCGATTCTACTTTTGTAAAGGCGATGCATGACCGCGGAATAAAGGTAGTTCCTTTCTTAAGTAATCACTGGGACAGAACAATTGGACGAGCTGCTCTTGAAAATCGTGAACAAATTTCTACGCAAATAGCAGAGTTTATCATTAACAATAACTTAGATGGTGTTCAAGTAGATATTGAAAATACAACAGAGATTGATCGGGATGCTTATACGGATTTAGTAAGACTCTTACGTCAAAAGCTGCCAACGGGTAAAGAGGTATCTGTCGCTGTCGCAGCAAATCCTAGCGGATGGACAAAAGGATGGCATGGGACATACGATTACAATAAATTAGCTCAATACACGAGCTATCTTATGATCATGGCATATGATGAATCCTATGAAGGAAGCGCGGAAGGTCCAGTTGCTAGCTTCCCCTTTGTAGAGAAATCAATTCAGTATGCGCTTAAGGTAGGAGTTCCTGCCGAAAAAATAGTTTTGGGTGTTCCTTTTTATGGGCGTCTATGGAAAACAGACGGAACGATAAAAGGCTTAGGAATCTCCAACAATAGGGTGGAAGAATTATTAGCGAAGTATCATGGTTCTGTAACGTTTGATGAAAAATCACAATCACCAAAGGCAACAATCACTATCCTAGAAAGTGACGCTAAACCAACCATCGCGGGCAAAATTTTAACTGCAGGAACGTATCATATTTGGTACGAAAATGATGCTTCATTAGAATCAAAATTTGACCTTTTGCATAAGTACGATTTAAAGGGAACAGGGAGTTGGAGTTTAGGCCAAGAAGATTCAAAGATGTGGCAGTCATACGGTTCTTGGTTAGCCCATGATGATGAAGAAATTGATAAAAACGTTTATGTGACTTACACAGTACAAAGCGGTGATACTTTATGGAAGATTGCAACAGCTAACAAAATGTCAGTAAATGACATAAAACAATTGAATAACTTAACAACAGATGAAATCAACGTTGGTCAAGTTTTAAAAATTAAATCACTCAATAATCCATTTACAGACATCGGTTCGTTAGGAGACCAAGTGAAGTTTGAAATATTAAATTTAGTAGATCAGAAAATCATTCTTGGAACATCAGCGACGACGTTTTCTCCTAATGAGGTGATTACTCGCGGCCAAGTAGTATTAATGCTAGGGCGGATGTTGGTGAATAGTGGTATCGCAACAATTCCATCGGATTGGGAGTCGAATGAATATTTTCAAGATGTACCATTAGACACTAAAAATCGCGAACTGCTAAAGTATGCAGCAGTAGTGAGTGCAACTGGAGTATTTGTTGGGAACGGTGAAGGTTTACTCGACCCTTCAAGTCCTATTACGCGGGAGAATATGGCACTCGTATTGAATCGTGCAACAAAAGCAATTAGAGGTGAATCACTTATTGAAATTTCAGATGGGTTAAAAGGAAAAGTAACTGATATAGATCTGGCTAGACCAGATACTAGAGAAGCTATTCGGTCTTTGAGCGCACTTGGTATAACAATTAATGAACAATTTTATCCAAAAGATATAGTAAAACGATCTCAATTTGCGTCATTTTTAACAAGAGCAATGAAATTCATGGTACCTAAAAAATAAGGTTGGAGGGAAATTTATAGTGAGAAAAATCATAACAATACTAACTACAATATTACTCTTATTATCAATGCTACCACATGCTTTAGCAGCTGAAGATAAACCGGAGATTCCTTTCTTTGGAGTGGGAGCAAATGTTCAAGAATTAAATGATGGATCATTTGTGGTCAAAACGGAAGGAGAAAAGGCGGAAGAAGGATTTGTCTTCACTCCAAAAGAACCTTTTACAACTACACAAATTAGCTTACAGATTTCACTAAAAGGAACGGGAACAGTACTATTAAAAATTTCTGAGACTGACCCTAGAGGAAGATTTATCAAGGATAAAAGCATGGAAGTACAGTTAACAGAAGATTGGACGGTTCATGTCTTACCATTTGAACTAGCTAGTACATCTTCTCAAATAGATGTATCTGTAGTCACAAAAGATGCAACAAAAACGGAGTTTTCTTATAAAGACTTAAAAATTAATCAAGAATAAGACTAAACGTAGCGTTAATCTCAAAAAGGGATTAACGCATTTTTATTGAATAAAGGATTATCGAAAACTTTAAATTTGGAGGTATTCATAATGAAAGAAAAATTAATTAGAGTAGGTACAACATATATACCTGTTAATAATGTTGAGCTTTCTTCAAAATGGTATATGCAAAAATTAGGTGCAAATCTAAATTATATGGATGAAGACAAAGCAATCCTCGATTTAGCCAATCAAAGTTTTTTTCTTGTGAAAGCAAGTGAACACCAAAATGCGAACTTCATCGATAGTTATGGAAATGAAAGATTTTCGTTAACCTTTGAGGTAGATGGTTTGGAAGCTTTAGAGTTGTTACATCAGGACTTTATAAAAAATGGAATTGTCGTTGGAGAGATTGAAGATCGAGGACATGCTGGTAAGAATTTTGTATTTCATGATTTAGATGGAAACAAATTCGATGTATGGAGTGAACTGAGCAAAATCTTCAAAGAAAAATATATGATTCACGAAAAGTAAATACCGGTAACATTGATATTCTCTAGAGGAATAATGCCAATTCCCCTATGCCAAAAAACTAGTTCTATTTTCGTTAGTTGACATCTATTTAACACACTCATCAGACTTTCCGCATATTGTTAGTGAAAGTTTAAATGAGGGGGAAGGAATAGATGTCTTCTATTTTATTTCCTGAAATTTTAGCAGGTCCAATTGTTCGTAGAGTGGAGGCTTCTTGTGCGTACATTTGGGTAGCTACAAGCAAAAATTACAATATTACTGCTGAATGTTATGAAATTACAACTAGATATGAAGGTAATGAATATAACAGCATAAAATTAAGAGCTAGAACAAAAACAGTTTCTTTGGGGGAAAATCTTTATATACATTTAATCAAAGTTACACCTAGTACGAAATTTAAACCGAACCTGTTAATTGGCTACAATTTACGATTCCAAAACAAAACTGAATCCTTCGATTTAGACGATCTTGGTTTATTAAACCCGGTAAATCCTAATAGTATCGTTTACGGTTCTTTAAAATATCCAAGTTTCTTTATAGCAGAGAAGGATTCTAGTTCATCCTCTAATTTCTTATTTGGATCATGCAGAAAGCCCCATGGAGAAGGGGAGGATACTTTAGTCTATGGTGACCAATTTCTAGAACAAAAATGTCGTGATGTCACAGAAAGACCAGAAGCACTCTTTTTGATGGGCGATCAAATCTATGCAGATGACGTCCCAGATTCATTATTTCGTAGGATTAATCTACTTGGAAGTGCTTTAATGGGAAGAAGTGAAGAGTTATCAACAATAGAACCGCGTTTAGCTGAGGAAGCTTTACAATCTTCTTTGTATAAAATAAATGGAAGAAAAGCGATTATCCAGAGGATTGCAAAATTTACATCAGCAAAATCCTATAATCATCTCATTGAATTCGGTGAGTACGCTGCGATGTATTTACTAGCCTGGAGCCCAGTACTATGGGAATTAGGAGCTCAACTCGAACTAGATGAACCGTTCGATGAGGCTATTGAAAAGGGACATCTCATCATTCGCTCTAAGAGTGAAAATCTTAAAAGGTTAGAAATGCCACAATTGAAAAAGCGATATACCGAACAAGAAAAGCATATCGAACATTTCAAGGAAGCTACCTACAAAGTTAGAAGACTATTGGCTAATATCCCTACCTATATGATATTTGATGATCATGATATTACGGATGATTGGAATATCACCTCAGAATGGAAGGAACAAGTGAAAGCATCCCCATTAGGAAAACATATAGTGGCAAACGGATTAACAGCATTTTGGGCGTTCCAAGGGTGGGGAAATCAACCTTCGTTATTTAAAAGAGGATTCGTATCGGTAATCGAAAAGTACTTCCACGAATTACAAAATGGAAAATCGGAACGTTATTATCATTCATGGGTTAAGCTTTTGTGGGAACATAGCCCGTGGTATTTTGTAGCGCCTACTACTCCAAAGGCGATCTTTCTAGATACTCGTACAATGAGAGAATATGACAAACAACCACTTTCAGAGGAGCAAAAGCAGCTCGGTGTGGACATTCATCCACCTCAATTAGTTAATGGGCAAGAGTTGTTGGAGCTTGGTGATCAACTACAAAAAACTAGATGGAGAAAAGGCAATCCATTACTTATTATTTCTCCAACTCCTGTAATTGGATTTGAACTTATAGAATCAATCGTAACGAAATTTAGTATCCCGTTAAAAATGGTAGGCATATCTGTTGAAACTGTTTTCGATATGGAGGCATGGCGCTATAACGGGAAAGGAATGACAAGGATTTTTTACCAATTAGCAAAATGGAAACCCGGTGAATGCATTATTCTTTCGGGTGACGTCCATTATAGTTTTTCAGTTAATTCGTACATTACTTTCCCAAGAGGGCAGCAATTAAAAGTAAAGCAAATCACTTCGAGTCCCATAAAAAACATGAGTTTCCATAAATTAAGTCCATTAGTAAAATTCACTGCAACTGTAAACCAAGGATTACAGAATGAGGATTCAATCTACCGTTATTGTGATAAGTCTTATCTAATCCATAATGTTGAGAAAGACAAATACAACATCCCAACTAAAGAAATGTTTTGGAAAGATGAATTGAAATATGAATTTGTAGATGGTTATTCCATTATAGAAACGGAAAACAATTTAGGACATCTTTCGTACTCACCAACCAAAACCGAAAACAACTATATAAAAGAGAATTTGAATTAATAGAAGTGCAGCGTTGATCTAAAGGATTAACGCTTCTTTTGTTGAAGTTACTAGAGTATGGTAGGGAGAATTGTTTGAAAGTTTTTACATTAAAACAAGTGTATTCGGCATAAAGAAACATGTAACCAAACAAAAATATTACTGAAAGAGTGATACAATATGAATTTTATTATCGAAGATGCGCAGGACTTTCGAGAGCTTGCTCATTTTTTAGCGCAACAAAACAAACAGAAATCATCCCATATAGGATATTGTGGCTTAAAGGAAGAGGAAATTTTTCAAACATTAAACGAAGATTTCTTTGACGAGAATGGAAATTCTCATTTTCTTATAGCGAGAAATGAAGTAGGCGATGTCATTGCTGCAGTTGGGGTAGAGGAGGATGGGACTAGTGGAGAAGTATGGGGACCATTCAATGAAGAGTCCTCTATAGAAGTACAACATCAACTGTTCCATCAGTTGTTAACAAGTCATCCACATATTCAAACATTCCGCTTTTTTATTAATAATGAAAATACAAAACAATCTTCCTATATGGATACCATAAATGCAGCGAAAACTGGGGAGCACTTAATATTAATAGTAAATAGAGATAATTTTGTAGGTGTTAATCAATTTATTAGCACTCCATTTAACCAGAGTGATTTTAAAGCTTTTCAACAACTTCATCATGAACTATTTCCAAATACATATTACAATGCAGAAACGATCATGAGCCGTCTTAGCAAGAATTGTGTATTAAAGGTTTTAAAAAATGAGTTGAACAAATTTCAGGGTTATGCTTATTATGAGGTGGACCCTGAAATGGGAGAGGCTTCTCTAGAATATATCGGGATATCTCCAAACGCTCAAAACCGCGGCTTAGGCACAATCTTGTTAAGGGAAGTGCTGACAGAAATATTTACTTATAGCCAAATTTCTGATATTCAATTATGTGTAGATAATGGAAATACGAAAGCAAACCACGTTTATCTAAATGTAGGATTTCAGCCAAAAGATATTCTAAACAGTTATGTATTAAAGAGGGATTGAGTGATCTGTGGATAAAACATCTTGCTTTTTACGAAAAATTCAAACTCTTTTTGTGGAAAAGTAGAACAACTGAGGATAAAGTTGTTGAAAAGTCTGAATTGTGGATAACTTTTCGTCAATTAGAAATAAAGGAGGAAGTACAGTGACAGTAAAAAAGATCACACCAGAGGAATTATATAAAAAATTAAACGGACAAGAAAAAGTATTAATAGTAGATGTAAGAGCAGAAGATAAATATCATGACTTTCATATAGAAGGTGCAGGTAATGAAAGTCTTAACATTAACAAAGAAAAAATCTTTAAGTTAGAAGATGGGGCACAGGAGGACTTTCAGTTGTTGCCCAAGGATAAGGAGATAATCATAACTTGTACGACAGGTAATTCTGCTACAAAGTGCGGAAACATACTATCCGAACGCGAATATAATGTTGTTGTTTTAGAAGGTGGAATTACAGCATGGAAGGACTATTTGGAAAAGAAATAAATTCAAATATATTTTATGCATATATGAATGCGCTTCTGTCAAAATGGCAGAAGTTTTTTTGTGCACACAAAATAAAATAATACATACTTTAACAATAGGATTAATACATTATGGTGTAATGTTTTAAAATTCTGCGTTAAAGGAGAGTGAAGAGGATGACTACGTTTCTTGTAGTGGTGAATATTGTAATTTTATTAGCACTTATTTTTGGATTGTATGCATTACAAAAGAAACATGTGAAATTCTCAATACGTGTATTAATCGGTCTTGGATTAGGTTTACTCTTTGGGATTATTTTAAATATTATCTACGGAACGGGATCCGAGGTTACATCCACATCCATTCAATGGTTTAATATTGTTGGATCGGGTTACACAAGATTGTTACAAATGGTTGTAATGCCATTAGTATTAATATCGATTATTGCAGCCTTTACAAAAATCAAACTTTCAAAGAACATTGGGAAAATTAGTTTCTTTGGAATTGGTCTTTTACTTGTCACTACGGGAATTGCTGCAATCATCGGTATCGCAACAACATTTACATTTGGATTAGATGGAGTTCAATTAGAGGCAGGAGAGGCAGAGACTGCTCGTATCGCACAACTTGAGGATCGTGTTTCAACAGTAGAAAACTTAACGATTCCTGACCAAATTCTATCCTTTATTCCAACAAACCCTTTTGCTGATTTAACTGGATCACGCTCAACATCAACAATCGCTGTTGTAGTTTTCGCAGCTCTCATTGGGCTTGCATTTTTAGGTGTTCGTCGTAAACAACCTGAGCAGGCAGAGCAATTCTCTAGCATAATCGATACGCTTTATTCAATCACGATGCGCGTTGTAACGATTATTATCCGCTTAACGCCATATGGTATTTTAGCAATCATGACGAGAGCAGCAGCAACGACCAATTATGAAGCCATCTTAAATCTCGGTCAATTTGTAATTGCATCTTATGTAGCACTAATCGTGATGTTCTTAATTCATTTAGTACTGATAAGTCTAGCAAAATTAAATCCGATTACTTATGTGAAAAAAGGGTTACCTGTTTTAACCTTTGCTTTTACTTCTCGTTCGAGTGCAAGCGCGTTACCACTGAATATTAAAACTCAAACAGACGGTTATGGTGTTTCACAGGCAGTAGCAAACTTTGTAGGACCATTTAGTGTGACGATTGGTCAAAATGGATGTGCCGGAATTTATCCAGCAATGTTAGCTGTAATGGTCGCACCAACAGCGGGCATTAATCCTTTAGACCCTGGCTTTTTACTGATGCTCATTTTAGTCGTGATGATTGGTTCATTTGGTGTAGCAGGGGTTGGGGGAGGAGCAACTTTCGCATCGTTAATTGTCCTCTCTGTTATGAATTTACCAATTACAATTGTTGCTTTATTGATTTCCGTTGAGCCTTTGATCGATATGGGTCGTACTGCATTGAATGTAAGTGGTGGTATGACTTCTGGAATTTTAACAAGTAAAATTACTGGAGAACTAGATGAAACAATCTACAATGATAAAAAAGATTTACATGATGTAGTAGAGGCTTAATTTCATTATTTTTGAAGTGAAAGCGTAAATCCTAGAGAAAAAGGATTTACGCTTTTATTTGTTTTTACATTTTCTTAGAAGATTGTCATTGAAAAATAGATTCAAGATAAATATGATAAATACGTTCGGATAAATAAAGCTTGTAATCCAGAAAGGATCTATCATAATGGTCATTTTAGCTACGCTCATCTTTTTACTAACATTAATTTTTGTTATTTGGCAACCAAGAGGGTTAAATATAGGTTGGACTGCCTGTGGTGGGGCGTTATTAGCATTACTAGTAGGGGTAGTAGATTTCCAAGATGTAACAGAGGTAGTAGGAATCACTTGGAATGCTACATTAGCCTTTGTGGCCATCATATTAATTTCGTTAGTGTTAGATGAAATTGGGTTGTTTGAGTGGGCAGCGCTTCATATGGCAAGAGCTGCAAAAGGCAACGGTATTAAGATGTTTGTTTATGTAAGTATATTAGGTGCAATTGTATCAGCGTTATTTGCTAACGATGGAGCAGCACTGATTTTAACACCAATTGTTCTGGCAATGGTCAGACATCTTGATTTTAAAGAGGCGATGATTTTTCCATTCATTATGGCAAGTGGCTTTATAGCAGATACTACTTCCTTGCCATTCGTCATTAGTAATTTGGTGAATATTGTTTCTGCAGATTATTTTAATATTGGTTTTGCAGAGTATGCATCCCGGATGGTTTTGCCAAACTTCTTTTCTTTATTTGCAACCATCCTAGTGTTATTAATCTATTTTAGAAAAAGTATCCCGAAAAAATATGAATATTCAATATTGAAACATCCGAAAGAAGCAATTAAGGATATGAAGATGTTCAAACTTTCTTGGGTTGTGTTAATTGTATTAGTCATTGGTTATTTTACAAGTGAGTTTATACATATACCTGTATCCTTTGTCGCTGGGGTTATTGCTATTTTGTTTTTATTAATGGCTAGAGAGAGTGCTGTTGTAAATACAAAAGCAGTTCTTAAGGGAGCTCCTTGGAATATTGTATTTTTCTCAATCGGAATGTACGTTGTTGTTTATGGAATGGGCAATGCATGGCTAACGGGCTCTCTAGCAAGCGTAATTGAATTCTTTGCTGAAAAGGGATTATTTGTTGCAACTGTGGCAATGGGCTTTATTGCAGCATTTTTATCGTCAGTAATGAACAATTTGCCAACTGTTATGATTGATGCTTTAGCCATTGCAGAAACAAGTACGACAGGAATTGTTAAAGAAGCACTTATATATGCCAATGTTATAGGATCCGACCTAGGTCCAAAGATAACGCCAATAGGTTCTCTCGCAACATTAGTATGGCTTCATGTGTTGTCTCAAAAAGGGATTAAGATATCATGGAGTACTTATTTTAAAACAGGGATTGTATTAACTATACCAATTTTATTTATTACATTAGTGGGTCTATATTTAACTTTACGACTTTTTTAAAGGATAAAATTGTAAGTTTAATGCAACTATTTCCAGTAACTTCCGTTAACATAAGAAAGGGAGCACCAAGGCACATGTAACGTCACCACCTTATTGCAGGAGGTAATTAATTGAAGAAAAATTATAATCTATGGTCTTTCTTATTAACTCTATTTTGTATCGGATTATGTGGTTACTGGGTTTATTCAAATGTATACAATACTTGGCAAGTTACACCCCCAATCTATGTTCTTCTTCTGATTAGTGTGGCTGCCTTTTTCCTAGCAATATTAGGTTTTAAGAATACAAATAGTATTTGGTCGGCAGTTCGAAATTGGATTGCTGTAATTCTTTCATCTGTCCTATCGTTGCTTTTATCTTTCATATTTTTACTATGGTTACTAATCTCTTCATTAGGAGGAAACGAACATATAAAAACTATCCATTCTCCAGATGGTCATTATACGATTGACTTTTATCTTTGGGATCAAGGAGCTGCTGGCACGTTTGGTATACGCGGAGAATTGAATGGACCTCTTTGGTTTAAAAAGTATATATACCTTGAAAAACGAACCGAGGACATAGATGTAAAGTGGATTAGTAATAGTAAAGTTTCAATTAATAATCATGTTTTAGATTTGGATGCAGGTGACACTTACGGTTATAGGGTTAAATAACTCTAGCAATTAAGGCATTGTTCCTAAATGAAGGGAGGATGTCTTTTTTGTAGTTAGAATACAGGTAAAAAATAAAAGTGTGAAAAAGTGGTGGATACTTATTAGACGAATTTTAAAGCTTCTTTAATTCAAAAAAATGCCTACTTTTATAAACTTTTCGAACAGTATTCGAATAACACTGTTTATATTGCAACAAATTTATTTATAATAATAATGGTGATTGCGATGAATATATCAGACAAAGAATTAGCAATTCTTTATGTGAAGTATAAAAAGCAAAAAAAACATTTTAAACAAAATCAAAAAGAGCGTGGATCACTTATTGATCTAAATAATTATCTAGAAATCAAAAAACGGTTATCGATTCTAAAAATAGAGATGAACAACCGTGGTATTACAAAAAAACAGGCTAAAAAAATAAGTAAATGTTAACATCCTATTCTTCTTGTTGGAATAGGGTGTTTTTTTTTTACAACATAGTAACCAGTATCCTTCCAAAACCTCAAACAATTTAACTCAACAATGGTAAGTAGTTGAATTTATCTTCAAGGGGAAATAGGACAAGTGAATCCTTACATATATATGTAAGGAAAATGTAAAAGGAGGGGTTAAATGGTTAATCCTATTGTTGCACGGTCATTAAATGAAATTCAGTTCTGGTCAAGAATCATGAAAGAACATTCATTATTCCTAAAGTTAGGGTTTACGTATGATCAAAAAAATTTAGTTGCTGAAGCACAGTATTACTACGATTTGTTTGAAAGAATTGAGGAGAAGCTAAGCAGGTTGTCACTTAACACTGATTTACATGTAGTTCAAGCATTTAATAATGAAGTATATCAAGCTGCTGTAAACATTTTTGCATTCAAAAGAAAAATTTTAGGCTTAACATTACGATGTGAAATCCTGACTAATAACTACCCTTTACTAGTGGATCATATCAGTAGGGAAGCTGCATATTTTGCGAATCGATTAAAAGAACTAAATGAGGGTATTTTAGCTCCGAGACCAGATGAAATTATTAAGGAGAATGTATTTTTCCTTAAAATTATGGCTGACCATGCAAAATTTATTGGACACTTATTAGATCCTTCTGAGAGGAAATTAGTAGCACAGGCAAGAGATTTTAGCCATGACTTTGACCAACTACTGTTCCAAGCAATGGATTTAGACTCTATGCGACCACAATCTGAAACAAAACCGATATTAGGTCAAATGTTAGACCAAAATCGAGTTTCTGTTACTGCATTGAGAGATTTTAAGAAACAAGCAAGGGAATTAATTGAAGCATGTCGTATTAAGAGTAATATTCATCCATTATTGGCTGACCATACATTTAGGGAGGCTGAAAGATTCTTAGAAATTATTGATATGTATGAGGCGCAATTAAATGCAAGACATCAATGATAGTAATATGCGTTGGTTTAATCAACTAATGATATTTGGGGTATACTATTAGATTGATATTTGAGTAAAATGGAAATAATCCAACAAAAAAACTACTTCCTGACATAATAACTAGATAGCAATAATATGATTTATCTATATTAAAATCGTACAAATTTCATAGAGATAGAAGGGTTAATAAATGAACGAAAACAAATTGTGGTCAAAAGACTTTATCATCGTCTCCGCTATTAATTTTTTATTAACGTTAGTTTTTTATTTACTAATTGTCATAATTGGAGTTTATGCAGTTGAGGAATATCAAGCTTCTACAAGTCAAGCAGGTCTTGTCACGGGGATCTTTATCGTTGGATCTTTGATTGGCCGACTATTTATTGGTCGAAGTATTAATTCAATCGGTCTTAAGAAGACATTATTTATTGGATTAACTTTCTACATCATCAGTACATCGCTTTATTTTATCCATATAGGTATTACCTTCCTTATTATCACTCGCTTCTTACACGGAATTGCTCTAGGTATTGCTGGTACTGCCACTGGAACGATTGTAGCGCAAATTATTCCAAACACACGAAAAGGTGAAGGAATCGGTTACTTTAGCATGAGTGCCACATTAGCTACCGCAATCGGTCCTTTTATTGGTTTATTATTGACCCAACATACATCCACAGAAGTGGTTTTTAGTCTATGTCTAGCACTAGGAGTCTTCAGTATTATTACTGCTCTATTTGTAAAAATTCCAACTCATATAGCTTCCCAAAAGACAACAGTTACGAAAGGAATTAGATTATCGCAGTTTATCGAACCAAAGGCAATCCCTATTGGAATAATTGTTTTACTTATATCTTTAGGCTACGCAAGTGTTCTTTCCTTTATTAGTTTTTATGCAATTGAGATTGATTTAGTTGCAGCAGCAAGTTATTTCTTCTTTGTTTATTCATTAGCAGTTTTAGTATCTAGACCGTTCACTGGACGACTAATGGACGTGAAGGGTGCAAACTATGTTATGTATCCTGCCTTTATAATTTTTACAGTAGGTTTGGTGTTACTGGGCTTTTCAAATAACAGTGTTCTTTTATTAGTGTCAGGTGCTTTGATTGGTTTAGGGTTTGGGAATATGCAATCGTGTACACAAGCAATCGCAATTAAGTTAACTTCACCTGAACGTATGGGGTTAGCAACGTCAACGTTCTTCATTTTCCTTGATGCAGGTCTTGGGTTTGGCCCGTATTTACTTGGCCTGATCTTGCCTTATACAAACTACAGGAATTTGTATATTGGTTTAGGTATATTAGTTTTAGTCACAACAGCTTTATATTTCTTATTGCATGGAAAGAAGGAAAGAGAAAGTACTCGTGCTTAGTTTACACATCGTCTATCCATTAGCATATCCCTATATGTGTCCACAGAAGGGAACGCAAGGATTAGCTGAACGTATTTGTAGCATCTGTGTAAATTCTGTAACAGTAACAATAATTCCATACTTCCTATTACGGATAAAAAACCTCTCATGACTCAAAATAAGAGTGTGATGGAGGTGATAGTATTGGGAAGCAATAAACATAAAAACAACAAAACACAAAATAAAACAAAACATCAAAATCAAAACCAAAATGCAAATAGACAGCGTGCTAACCGTGAAGAGTTCGCTGAGGAAGTAAACTTTAACCGTAAAAATAACAATAATTCAAACAACGCTGACTGCGAAGATTGTTAATTAGCTTCACTTAAAAATTACATTCCTCAGACGAAACCCTAATAAATACACTTTCTCATAAGTGTCTATTAGGGTTTTATCTATAGCATAAACCAAAGGATTACTATTTAAACAAGGAGTTGAATTAATATGGAACATGGTACAGTAAAATGGTTTAATTCTGAAAAAGGCTTTGGATTTATTGAGCGTGAAGGTGGAGAAGATGTATTTGTCCATTTTTCAAGTATACAAGGTGAAGGATTCAAATCATTAGAAGAAGGACAAAGTGTTACCTTTGAAATTGAAGATGGTCAACGTGGACCACAAGCAAAAAACGTACAAAAAGCATAATTTAATTATAGACCCTTTAAGGGTCTTTTTTGTTTGTAAGTTAAGCTATTCTTATTTTTACACCTGCATAAACTTGAGTTCCACGCCAATAATAAGTAGGAATTAAAGGGAGGGAATTTTTAATGGAAATCCCATCAAGAGTTGGAGGGAAAAGTGAGAAAAAAGGAGAAGGCAAGTTAAAGTGGTGGCAGCTTTCTCTTATAGGGGTTGGCTGTACGATTGGTACAGGCTATTTTCTCGGTTCAGGAATCGGTATTTTTAAAACTGGTCCTTCCTTTATCATTGCTTTTATCTTAGCAGGACTAACCGCTATGATTGTTTCAGAAATATTAGGAAAAATGTTTATGCAAGATCCACAAAAGGGATCATTTCGAACTTATGCAAAAAAAGCTTATGGACGTTGGGCAGGTTTTAGTAGTGGATGGGTATATTGGTTCTCTGAAATGTTGATTGCAGGTAGCCAATTAACAGCACTATCCATCCTAACACGTTTTTGGTTTCCATATATACCACTTTGGATATTAGCCTCTATCTATGCAACCCTCGGCATAATTGTCGTTTTAGTCGGTACAAAGGGTTTTGAACGAGTTGAGAATATTTTCGCAGTGATGAAAGTAGCAGCCATTTTTATGTTCATTATTTTAGCACTACTCATCTTGTTTGGTAATTTTGGCGGAAGTATTAATGATTTCACGATACCTAACTCAATGGACTCACTATTTGCTAATGGGATGATCGGTTTATGGACATCTCTAATATTTGGATTTTATGCCTTTGGAGGCATTGAAATTATGGGCATTCTATCCATGAGACTTCAGAATAAAAATGAAGTGATTAAATCGACAACGGTCATGTTGTTTATATTAACGATGATCTACTTAATTTCAATCTTTTTGGCATCAGGTTTTGCTAATTTTGACAAGTTTAATGCAAAGGAAAGCCCATTTGTTATTGC
>DATMFE010000234.1:0-6625 GCA_035556295.1 Ureibacillus sp. | reverse complement strand
TCGTATTCAGAAGGTATTGGAGTGTTCAAACATAAAACTTAGCTCTGTGATTTCTGATGTTTTTGGAGTTTCAGGTAGAAAGTTATTGGAAAAATTAATTTCAAACGGGTATGTAGATGATTCAGATGTTGAAAGCAGTATTAACGGAAAAATGGCTCATAAAAAACAAATGATTACAGATTCTCTATTTGGGACATTAAATGACCATCAGATATTTTTAATTAGACTTTCTTGGCAACACATAATCTATATAGAATCGTTGATTTCTGAAATTGAGGGAAAAATCGATGACTTTTTAGAAAACTATAAAGAAGAATTGAATCTACTAGTTACAATTCCAGGTATAAAAAAAGATACTGCTGCAGTGATCATAGCCGAAATCGGAATAGATATGGATCAATTTCCTACTTCTCAACATTTAGCTTCTTGGGCTGGTGTTGCTCCAGGAAATTATGAGAGTGCTGGAAAACGAAAATCCACAAGAACTACTAACGGAAACCCACATATTAAATCAGCTATGTGTGAAGCAGCCTGGGCAGTATCGAGATGTAGGAATCGTTGGTTAGCTACAAAATATTGGTCTCTCGCCTCAAGAAGAGGAAAGAAAAAAGCACTCGTTGCCATATCGCACCGAATGCTTAGAATCATTTACTCCATGTTAATCAACAAGGAGCCTTTTAAAGAAACACAATTAACTTAGTGTAACCAAAACACAATAGAATTATTCAGAGATACCTTCCCACAGGTAGCTCTAGTTTCTTATTGTCTTTTTTAGTTAATTATAGAATACTCATCTACAAAACAGATTATACCAAGAACCGAAGGTGTTAATTATTTTCACAGAAAAAAGGCATTAATCCTTTTTTGAAGGATTAACACGTTTCTTCTCCACCCCTTATGAATAAACCAGACAATCATTGTTAGCTATCTATTTTTATAGCACCTATTCCTTCAAAAGAATTTTGGCATCAGCATTTAAATAGTTTAAAACCTTATTCTTTAGTAGTAATTGCTCATTCCCTTTTATACAAAGCTTTAAACCTCTTAAATCGAATCTAGTTGCATACACATTAACAGAATTTATTATTGCCATTTCTGTTTTCGATAATGGCTTTTCACCGGTATTACTTTGTTCTATTAAAAAGTTTAAAATTTCTCTTGCATTACTTTTTAAATGCACCCTTTTTTTACTAACTAATTCAAAATTATCTTCAATATATTTTCTTGCAGTAGTAAAATCTAAATCATCAACTGACTTGTTTATCTTAGATATTATTTCATTTATGTCCAATACCAGTGCCCCTTTATTTTATTACCCTACCTAGGTATATCGGTATCGTAACAAATTTCTTTAGATAGTTCTTTGGACATGAGTACTATTTAAGACTTGTTTGATTATTTAGTAGTTCTTCTACAACTAAACCAGCTAATAGGTTGTCAATATCTTTCTGTAAAATGATACTTTTCTTTATGCTATACTGTTTTCGGGCATACCAAATAAACCTCCAAATTCATTATGGAAGGTTTATCATTTACTGGTCAATATAATCAATCAAACTAAATCAAGGAAAATTTCTTTCCTTTTTAATAAAGCATATATCCAGTGAAGAAGTTTATTAATACAAGCAACTATTGCAACTTTAGAAGGTTTTCCTTCTGAACGTTTCTTATCATAAAACTCTTTGAGTTTTTTATTTCTAGAACTTCTTATACCACACAAAACAGCTAAATATAAACTGTGCCTTAGCCTACTGGAACCTCGTTTAGTAATCCGATTTGTCGTTGCTGTAAACTTTCCTGATGAATAAACACTCGGATCAATTCCAGCGTAGGCAACCAATTTCTTTGGGTGATTAAACCGATCAATTTCCCCAATTTCAGAAATAATCGTGGCAGCGATTTTTTCTCCGGTTCCAGGGATTGATTGGATAATCTTATATTCTTCTATTTCACTTGCCAGGGATATCATTTGGCTCTCTAATTCCGAAAGGTGTCCTTGGTAATGAAATAGGATATCAATATACATATTCAGATTAAATAAATGACTTTGATACATCATCTTCCGAAAAGGGTTTTGTTTGGCTGAATCTATCAATTTTTTTGCCTTTTCCCTTGCCCAAAGGGCAGAACGACTCGTGCAATACTCACGTATACTATTTGTCAGTTCCTCTTCATTAGATTCTAAAACCTTCTCCGACGTTGGATATTCTTTCAATATTAATAAAGATACTTTAGAAAGGTCTCCAAAGACTTTTCTATATTCGGGGAAAACCTGATCTAAAATAGTATGAAATTGTAGCTTAGCTTCCACATACATATTCGTTACAATCTCCTGTTGCCTTGATAGATTACGAAGGTTTAGAAGCTGAATCCCCCTCATTTTATAAGGTTCAAATTCCTCTTTGTAATATAGGACACATAATTGATAGGCGTCGAAGGCGTCGGTCTTTACCTTTCTTAAGCTTGATTTCTTTGCTTGGTAAGAGATGATTGGATTTAACAAAATATAGAGTATTTCATTTTCTTCTAGGCATTGAATGATCGGTGTATGATAATGACCTGTTGATTCTAAAATAACGATTGGTATACTACCTGTTATCGATTTAATCTCCACTAAAAATTTTATAAACTTGTCTAATTCTTCTCGATTATGCTTTATTGAAAAACTTGCCCCATAGGGCTTTCCTTTTTCTAAAAAAGCCTGTACTTCACTTTCATCTTTAGCTACATCAATACCCACTACTGGGTTCATCTTTTATCCTCCTCTAACGTATTCACCAGTAACCCCTATTACCTTCAAGTAGTATTATAGCTTCGCTTGTTATACGAGATCTTAGTCTCAACCAGCCTCAAACATATTTCTACAAGTAGGGGGTGAACAGTTTAGTTGACGGGATCTAATGTCCCACGCCCCCGTACGTTCTACCCTGGCTACTGATATAATAAAACCAAATAAAAAATGGTCAACCAGAAATATCTGGTTGACCTTATAATACGAAAGCCCTCGTTAGTTGAATAACGCTTTAACTTTTAAACTCCATAAAGTGACTTGAATTTGGGTAAAGATTCCCCTTTGTAAATCCGATAGAAGAATAAAATCTATCAGCTTGTTCGGTATCTGTATGAAGCACCAAAATTTTATAATATCTTTTTGCTTCGTCTATTATACTTTTTACCAAAAGGCTACCTATACCGTTTCGTCTATACTCTTTATCGACATAAAACCTTCTCAGCCTACCAATATTTTGACCATTTGAATATGGGTCTTTATTTAACCCACCAATAGCAACAAGTACACCTTCTTCATTAAACACCCCAAATAAACCTTCACCAAGATGGTTAAAAGTATTACTTCCATTTTGATATTCATTTAATAATCTTTCTACAAAACGAAAACCCTCTTCTTTGCTTTTCTTTACTAAACTAACCAAATCAAAATTCATCAGATTATTTATATGCTTTACCTCAAATTTCTCCATATTTATCCTTCCCCTCATTACGTAATTCTTGTTCAACTAACCTGCTTCATTAGTATAAAAAGTTCAACATAAAAGGCATTAATCCCTTTTTAGATTAATGCCTCTGATGATTTAAATAACTATTCCATTCTTCTTAGAAAATGCACATTTAGTTCATATTTTCATTAGCGTAATCATAATCAATAGAATTCGCTATTTGGACAAGGATTTCGGGTGTGATTACATCTGAAACATCCGAATCAATACTAAACATGTATTGCCAATTATCCCTTTCAAAGAATAGCATTTTGAATCCAAAATTTGGATTATCAATAAATGATGCATCGTGTCCATTTTTTAACTTAAAAACTTTAGAAACGTACTTTTCAGCAGGGATTTTATACTGAATAGTTCGAACATCAATTTTGAAATGGTTTTGTGGTAATTCCTCACTAATCATGACTACTTGAAAATGATCGTTCATTTCACCCTTTACATTACTAAACCTTCCAAAATGGTGAGTAAAACTGATTGGCGGTACTCTTAACGGGAGCTTAAGTTTTTGATGATAATGATGTTCAAAATCTTTTAGTGCAGATTCAATAGTTTTGTACCCGAATTCAGGGAAAATATCTTCTAATGGTTTTTGGGAATCACTTGAATTCGCATTTACTCGATCAGTATTTGTTCCAAAAATAAAGAATCCCAGTAATAGTAACGAAAGGGAAAAAGTTTTATTCAATTCCAACACACCTCTAAAATACTATTTAGGTGTATTTTCACCAAGTTCAATACAAATATTCTTCTTCCATTAACCTGCCTCGATAGTTCAATAACTTCAACAAAAAGGGCATTAATCCTTCTTGGATCAATGCCCCGTTAGTTAAATGTAAACTTAGCAACTTGCTATTATAAACTGTCTATTATTGAAATTACACCTATAATAAATAAAAAAATCCCAATATACCGATAAAACTTTATAGCACCATCACTTGGTTCAGCGTCTTTAAATAACCATCCTACTGCAAAAAACCATACCATTCCTGGGAATTTTGCTACAACAAAACCTACTATTAGTAATAATATACCAGACCCCATTTTAATTACGTTCCTCCTAAATGCTCTCATAGTAATTATAATGTAGTATAGGTTCGCATAGTTCTGGTGCTTTTTTCCATAAATTAAAAACGTAATAATTTATGTATCTTTCTTCAACTAACCTCCCTCTATAAACATTGAAGTATCAACGGTTTTCATCACTTCGTGTGTTAAGAAAATTATTTTTCTACTAACTAATAAACATAGATTTGAATTTATTGTATTTATTGCCAGGTTGAGTGTACGCTTCGCTAAAACTAATGGAAATCATTAGCTTTTCTTATCCATTATTTGATGCACAATGGATCTCTGCGATGCTTATGACGACGTACCCTCCCATGTCTCTTAGCGTCAGTGCGCTTACATTCCTTCGTTCGGTCTATTCATAAGGCAGAGGCCTGCTAAGCTGCCCCAGGGACTCTTGGTCTTAGTGTTAGTACTGTGCCGGCTTCTCCGTGTCATCCTTCTGTCATAGATTGATTGATTTGAAATGTTTACGCTGCCTCTCCGAGACAGTGGAGATCATTCATCATATAACGCTCATCAAATTGTACTTTCTTTTTGCATATTCCATGCAATACCTTCAGTAACTTTCCGCAAAGCACAACCATTGATTGTTTTCCCTTCAGGGGATTTATTGTTCGGGTCGTGTAATATTCATGAAGCTTTTTAAACGCCTCATTATGCCGTATGAGTGGGACAATAACTTTAAATAAAATCATCCTTAATCTTTTACGACCACGCTTGGAAATATGTTTTTGACCTTTATGTTGTCCTGAGGAGTTTTCACGCAATGTTAATCCCGCGAGTTTGATGAGTTGGCGTGGATTTTCATAGAGTGTAAAACTTCCTACTTCAGATAGCAGATCTACAATCGTTGCGTCTCCTAATCCCGGAACGGAATTTAGGAATTCGTATTCAGCTGTAGCTCTCGCCATTTCAGCTAATTGGCTGTTTACCGTTTCAATTTCACCTTCTAACAATCGATACTGACGAAGGAGCGTGGCGATTTCATGTCGTGCCATCTGTAAACCTTCTATCAAACCAATCGAATTGTTGGCTGCTTCAATCAGCAGTTTCGCTTTCGGTAATTGTGGTGCCCGCATTCCCTCTACCTGACGGTAGAGTAACACTAACTCTTCAGAGGTTTTTCCGACAATATCCTGTGGAAGAGGTGTCATTTCCAGGGTGGCCAAAGCCATCTTTCCGAAAGCCGGATAGACTTGTCTAAATTCAGGAAAATAGCGGTCCAACCAACGGACAATCCGATTTTTGATACTCGCCAAGTCTTCAGTTAGCTTGGAACGAAGGGTCGAGCCAATCCTTAATTCAGCCTCAATATTCTTTAACAGTCGTGGATAACTGAATCGGCCGTCCTTCATGAGGCGAGCAATTACCACTGCATCTTTCTTATCGTTCTTCGTCTGTAGATTATCGTCCAATTCCTTTGAACGTTTTACGTGCAAGGGATTAACCATGACAAGCGGTATTCCATATTGGTCCAAGAAATACGCTAAGTTCATCCAGTAATGTCCGGTAGGTTCAATACCCACGATCACGTCAGTTTTCTTTGTTTCTTTCATAGCTCGAAGAATCTCTTGATAAAACGCTTCAAAGCCTTCTTTAGACTGATGTACCGCAAAAGAGTTTTGGATAACACGTCCTCGTTCGTCTACAAAACAGGCGTAATGAACGCTCTTGGCAATGTCCATGCCAATGACTAATGTGTTTTCAGTGACTTGATTAAGTTTCTCATTCCATTTAGAATTCATAGATAGAGTCCTCCAATTTGATGATGGGTCAATTCGTCGTTGACACTCAGCATCATACTAGAGGGCTCTTTTTCTTTCAAGATGGTGCAAATCCTTCAAACAGGAATGCTGCCCCTTTACTTCAATAAGAAAAGGCATTCTCCTTCTTTAAGAAATGCCCTCGTTCGTATTATTAGGTCAGCCAGAGAAATCTGGTTGACTATTTTTTATTCAATTTATAGATTGATAGTAGCCGGGTTAGAACGTATGCCCTCGTGGGATAAGATCCCGACAACTAACATGTTCACCCTCTACTTG
>DATMFE010000233.1:0-20819 GCA_035556295.1 Ureibacillus sp. | reverse complement strand
CCAGGAATAATTGTATTGTGGAAGTGAGCTACTAAGAACATTGTGTTGTGGTATTGGTAGTCTGCTGCTGACATCGCAAGCATAACCCCTGTAACCCCACCAATTGTAAATAGCGGAATAAATCCAACTGCATAAAGCATTGGTGTTGTGAAACGGATTTTCCCTTTCCACATTGTAAATAACCAGTTAAAGATTTTAACACCGGTTGGAACAGCAATTGCCATAGTTGTAATTGAGAAAATGCTGTTTGTTAAAGCGCCTTGACCCATTGTGAAGAAATGGTGAGTCCATACTAAGAAAGATAATAGGGAAATTAACACCATCGATGCAACCATTGATGTGTAACCATATAAGTTACGTCTAGAGAATGTTGAAATGACTTCACTATAAATACCGAATGCAGGCAAGATTAAGATGTATACCTCTGGATGTCCCCAAACCCAGAAGAAGTTTGCCCATAACATATCCATACCACCGTTTGAAGTAGCAAAGAAATGTGTACCGAATAAACGGTCTGTTGTACCCATTAATAACGCAACTGTTAATACTGGGAACGCAAATACAATAATCACATTGGCGATTAATGAAGACCAAGTAAACATTGGCATCTTCATTAGAGTCATGCCAGGTGCTCTCATTTTTAAAATCGTTGTCATCATGTTAATCCCTGTCATTAAGGAACCAATCCCTGAAATTTGAAGGGCTAACATGTAGTAGTTCGTACCTACTGACTCACTAAAGTCATTACCTGCAAGAGGGAAGTAAGATGTCCATCCAGCATCAGGTGAACCACCGATAACGAAAGAAAGATTGAATAACATCGCACCTGCAAAGAATAACCAGAAGCTAAGTGCATTTAATCGAGGGAACGCTACATCACGTGCCCCAATTTGTAAAGGTACGATTAAGTTCATGAAGGCGAAGATAAATGGCATCGCCATAAACATGATCATAACAACTCCGTGAGTTGTAAAGATTTCGTTATAGTGTTGTGCGTCTAAAAGTTTTCCGTCTGGTGTAGCGAGTTGTGCACGCATAAGAATAGCGTCCGCACCACCACGGAATAGCATTAATAGAGCAGAGATTAAGTACATAATCCCGATTTTTTTATGGTCAACAGTTGTAAACCATTCACGCCATAAATATCCCCATTTTTTGAAATAGGTAATACCAACGACGATCCCAATGGAAACTAATGCAATGGCAACCATGGATCCGTAAATCATTGGACTTGGATTAGGTATGGCGAAACGTTCAAAGAACTTCAAGAATTCCATCCTTATTCTCCTTTCTAGAACATAGTTAAGTCTATGAATCTAGGTTTTTCGTGTAAGATTAATGGCCGCTGTGGCCCATTTCGTTTGTAGAATGTGATGCATGTTCATCATGTGATGAATGTTCGTCGTGTTCAGCTTCTGCGTCATCACTGTTTGTATCATGATTGTGTTCAGGTGCAGGACTAAATTCTAAATGTGTACCTGTAAACGTCATTTGTCCTAAATGACCAGGTTCTAGTATTTCATTAAATTTGTCTTCAGTTAAAGGTTTAGCTGTTTCATGAACTTCTTTAACCCAATCATCAAAATCAGCTTGTGACATTGCAGTTACATTAAATGTATTTTCTGCAAAGCCTTTCCCACTAAAGTTCGCATTACGTCCCATTAGTTCGCCAGGTTCGTCAGCTGCTAAGTGTAAAGTTGTCACCATGTCAGACATTGCATATTTTTGTCCACCAAGTTGTGGAATCCAGAAACTTGTAATTGGACCATAAGAGTAAAGTTTGAATTCGATTGGTCGATCTGTTGGAATATATAAGTAATTCACTGTTTCAAGATCTTGTTCTGGATAACTAAAGTGCCATTTCCAATCTGAAGAAGAAGCGTAAATAACGAGTGGTTCTTTATCTTCATACCCAGTTGGTGCAGACTCAACGATATAGTTACTTTGAACTGAAATGTAAGATAAAACAGCAACTATTATTACAGGAATACCTACACAAATTAGTTCAACCCATTTATTTCCCTCGATGTGAGGTGGTTCATAATCATCTGGTTGTTTTGATGCGCGGTATTTAACTAGAACAACCACTAAAATAACCATTACAACGATTACGATGAATGCCATAATACCTATCGATAACATAATGTCACTTGCTTGTCTTGCAGCTTGTGGACCTTTCGGATCTAAAACTAGAAGTGGCTCACATCCTGAAAGAATTGCTGCAAGAGCTGTTAGTGAAACTAACAATGCCCATTTAATTTTCATACAGATACTCCTTTCCACTGATACGTATAAATCTAAATCTAAATCAATCAATGATTTCATATCATCATTAGATTCCATTGTAATAGAATAGTTTCTTTTTAAAAACGTTTTCACTATGACTATAGTGTTTTATTCATAATTTAGTCACTTTTAGTTTAAAAAAAAGACATAATTTTTTAATGTTTTTTGGAGTGTTTACTTGCAATTTTACAGGTGAAGAAAAAAGGGAGTATTATTTTTTGAAAAGGCTTCCAGTTATGGATTTTAGAGCTTTTTATGGTGGTGTTTTTGTTGAAAAATTAAAGGGTTTTGGGGATTTTAATAGGGAGAAATAGCACTAAGTAGAAACAAGTTGCACAAAAAAGGATAAAGGTTGCTTTTTGTAGAATGAATAGTAAACGGGATTGTTTCACTACTATAAAATATTTTCGTAATATAATAATTTGGAGGTTATTAGGTGGATGATTTAAAAGAGATTCGAGTAGGAAAAGTTCATTTCCAATTAAAAGAATTTCACGATTTTAATTGGTTAGAAGAATTGGGGGAGGTATTTCAAGTGTTCCCTGATCAAGATTCCGGAAACATTAGTTTTGGAATTGAACAGAATGGAGTAAAAAGGTTTATAAAATATGCAGGTGCAAAGACAAAGCAATTTTTAGGACATCCTAATGAGGCAGTTGTTACATTAAAGAATTCTATGAAGGTTTATCAAGACCTGCAACATTCATATTTAGTGAATCTAGTCGATCATATAGAAACTGACAATGGGTTTGCTTTAATTTTTGAATGGTTTGAGGGGGAGAATCTGCATCCTCACTGGTCATATCCACCTCCACATAAATATACCCATCCTGATTCGCCATACTTTCGTTTTAAACAATTGCCAATTCAAGAAAGGTTGAATTCATTTCAATGTATTCTCCAGTTCCATGTGCATATAGAAAAGAAAGGATATGTAGCTGTGGACTTTTACGACGGTAGTATCCTTTATGATTTTCTCATCAATAAAACGAAAATTTGTGACATTGATTTATATAGGAAGAAACCCATGAAAAATACGATGGGGAGAATGTGGGGGTCGAGTAGATTCATGTCCCCTGAAGAATTCGAACTTGGGGCAGATATCGATGAAAGAACAAATGTATTTAATATGGGGGCAATTGCATTTGGACTTTTAGGCGGAGAACTTGACCGTTCTATTTCCAAATGGGAAGCAGGGGAAGAATTATACAAGATAGCAACAAAAGCAGTGAGTGCAAATCGAGAAGAGAGATTTGCTACAGTAGAAGAGCTGTATGTGGCTTGGCGAGAAGCTTCCCAATTGTATGCATGAAAAAGAGTTATTGTTGTAGGGCGATGTTCTTTTGGACGTCGCCCTATTGTACTTGAAAAACACGATCAGAAAATTTCATCATGATTAATTCAAATAATTGATTCGCCATGTAGCATGAACTATATTTAAATTCACTATTTACCCACTCTACGATCATACCGAAAATCGCGTAAGCATGATAGCTTGCTTGTATTTCGGGATTAATTGGTGAATCATTTTGGAAATTTATTAAATCTTTTAATGCTAGTTCTTTAAGAACGTTACAGATTTCATGTTGAAAACCAGCTAATCTGTTTGAGTTTAAAATAAGCTTGTAAAAATCTTTGAATTTCTCCACATGGTCAAACACCTTAATGCCTGTTGGAGATAGTTTTTTTATTTCAAATATTTGAATGTCTTTATATGGATCTCGGTAAGATTCGGTTAAATCAAAAATGACATCTTCAATGATTTCATCAAATATTTCTTCTTTCGTTTCATAATGTTTATAAAATGTACCACGATTTAGCTCTGCACATTGCACAATGTCGGTTATGGTAATGCTATGAAAATCAGATGTTTTCATCAAAGTTAGCACTGCGTTTTTTAATGCTTGTTTTGATTTTTTAATTCTTCGATCAATTGCAATATTTTTCGTAGACATATAGTACCTCCGTTGTTTAATTTCGGAAATAAATGAACAAACTACAGGATGCTTGTTGATTAGTAGACAAATGGAGCCTGTTTTGCTGATTGAATCGTTAACTTACTTGACTATATTATATAGGTAGATGGAAAAATTAAAAAATTTCCACTCTATGAAATGAAAACGCATTCAATAGAAAATGGAGGGTTTGTCCATGAAACTTCAAAATAAAGTAGCAATCGTAACTGGTGCAGCATCAGGTATGGGAAAAGCAATTGCAGAATTGTATGCAAAAGAAGGGGCTAAAGTAATTTTAGCTGACTACAATTTAGATGGTGCAGAATCTGTTACAAGTGAAATCGTTGCAAACGGTGGAACAGCTAAAGCTGTAAAAGTGAACGTTACAGAACTTGCTGATATTGAAAATATGATTGACACAGCAATTAGTGAATTTGGCACATTAGATATTCTAGTTAATAACGCTGGTATTATGGATGGATTTGAACCAGTGGGTGAAATTACAGATGAAAAATGGGATCGCATCTTTGATGTAAATACAAAAGGTGTTATGCGCGCAATGCGAAAAGCAGTAAACTACTGGTTAGATAACAATAAACAAGGTGTTGTTGTAAACACAATTTCTACAGGTGGTTTAAATGGAGCACATGCAGGTGTTGCATATGGGGCATCAAAACATGCTGTTGTAGCGCTTACGAAAAACTCCGCGTTTATGTATGCACAAAAAGGACTACGAATTAACGGGATTGCACCTGGTTCAGTTGCAACAAATATTGGGGCAAGTATGAGCAATATTAGTCAATTCGGAATGGAACGTTCTAGCGTAACTCACAAGGTGTCTCCAAGAGTAGGACAACCTGAAGAAATTGCTGCAGCTGCACTTTTCTTAGCTTCTGAAGAAGCAAGCTTTATAAATGGGACAATCGTGACAGTAGATGGTGGCTGGACAGCAGGGTTCTAATTAATATTTTGAAAGAGCTTTGGCTATATTTACCGGTTGTTTATGAGTATTAGCCGTTATATAATATTTCTAGAATACAAGTGATTCGAAATAGAAAACCGTTTCCGTTAGGTGCTGGTACCACTTAACATTAGGAAACGGTTTTTTTATTTTTCTTGTTCTTTTTCTTTTGTTATTAAAATATCACTTAGTATAATAGTTTTAAGTGTTGGTTTGTATACATAATTGTTACTGAAATTTGTACATAGAATGGAGGAACTTAATTGGAGTTTATTCATAAATACCTCCTTGAGTCAGGAATTGACGATGTTTGGGCTGATTACTTGTCACTCGGAATAATGGTAATTGCGATTGCTATCATTTGTGTGATTGCAAATTTTATTTCGAAAAAAGTGGTAATTCGTTTGATCACCTATATTGTTCATAATAATAAATACAAGTGGGACAATGTTCTGTTAGAACGGAAGGTATTTCATAAGCTTTCTCACATTGTGCCGGCGATGATTATTTATTACTTTGGTCAATCCTTTCCAACCTACTCATCACTAATAGAAAAGTTTGCGGTTCTCTATCTAATCTTAGTGATCATTAGTGTAATTAATAGTTTACTAAGTGCAGTGAACGATATTTATCTACATTTTGAAATTTCGAAAGTTAGACCTATTAAAGGGTATATTCAAGTAGCAAAAATCATTCTATTCGTTATAGGTGCTATTATTGTTATTGCTAATTTAATAGGTGAAAGTCCGATTATTATCTTAAGTGGTATTGGAGCACTATCAGCTGTATTAATGCTTATTTTTAAAGATTCTATTTTAGGATTGGTGGCAGGGGTTCAATTAAGCAGTAATGATATGGTTCGGGTTGGGGACTGGATTGAAATGCCTAAGTTCGGAGCAAATGGTGACGTAATTGATATATCATTAAATACGGTTAAAGTACAAAATTTTGACCGCACCATTACAATGATTCCAAGCTATGCGCTTATCTCAGATTCTTTTATTAATTGGCGTGGAATGCAGGCTTCTGGTGGCCGCCGATTAAAAAGGTCATTGTTAATCGATACAACGAGTGTGGCTTTTTGTTCTGAAGAGCTACTAGAGAAATGTAAAAGCATCCACTACCTAAAGGATTATATTGTGGAAAGGGAAAAAGAAATTGCACAATTCAATAAGAAAAATAAAGTTGACCGAAGTAATTTAGTAAACGGAAGGGCGCTCACCAATATTGGTATTTTCCGTGCTTATGTTCATAACTACCTAAAAAATCATCCTGGTATTCATAAGGAATCTACCTTGATGGTACGGCAGCTAGAGCCAACTGAAAATGGGTTACCTTTAGAGGTATATGCCTTTACGGATACAATCGTATGGAGCCAGTATGAAACGATTCAATCGGATATCTTTGATCATTTATTTGCCGTAGCGCCGGAGTTTGGACTACGCATTTTCCAAAATCCTTCAGGAAACGATTTGAAAACTGCTTTGAATTATGAGAATAAAAGTGAGAGTTTAGTATAACGAAAGAAACCCATTTCAGTTAGGTGTATCACTTAACAGAAACGGGTTTTTTCTCCTAATCTCGTTGAATCATTTTTTCACCACGAAAATAAACGGCTTTAATACTCAAAATGTCAATGACCTCTAATCCTGGGATCCCTTCTGATACAAGTAAGTTTGCATCTTTCCCAACTTCTAAACTACCAAAACGATGTTCTTTTTGAAGAACTTTCGCTGGATTTAATGTGATGAGAGAGAGGGCATCGTTTTCATCGAAACCTAGTTGAATGAGTTCATCCATAAAAGGACTCGCAATATTCATCAGTGAGTCTGGACCTATTAATCCTTGCATCATTTTTGGAAATGTTACCGTATTTTCATGGGGTGGTAAATAGCCATCACTTGAAATGGCCACTACAATGTTAGCATTTATTAGTTTTATTACTTCGTCAATAGTGTTAGGGGGAAGATGAGTTCCGCCAAGTGGGGTTGCAACAATCATGACTTGTTGCTGAGCTGCCTGTTTAATTTGTTCATTTGTAATCCCATGGGCATGGTGCAATACATCAAAATTTGCTTTGAGTGCCATACCAATTCCTTGTTGTCCTGCTACATGTGTTCCAATTTTTCGATTCATACCGTGGAAAGTGGAAACGATTGTATTTAATTCTTCTTGTGAATAAATGATTTCTCCTGCATTTGGAATAACGTCAGGTGTGAAATTCGCTGGAGTTGCATTGATGAAGATATTTTCTCCTGCAAATTCACTATGTTGGGCAATAGATTTAATGATGTATGGTTGAACCAATTTTTCTCTTTCAACTGCTAAAGCACCAGTAACAGAAGTGAAATGAAGGATTGGGTCTAAGCCGATAGAAATACTCGTTGTGGCAAACGATATATCGAGTGGGAAATCGCTTACAGAGTTTTTTATATCCTGTACATCCCAATGTAACATTGGACTGCCACAAATTTGTTCACCAAGTGCTGTAATACCTGATGCAAGGGTTTTCAATAATATAGCTTTTGCTGCAAGGACTTGAGTTTCTTTTGTTACCGGATAAAGTGAAGAAGGTGCGAATTCTAATAAATGCGTATGACAATCAATTAGACCTGGTGTAATGACTAAGTCACCATAATCGATCATTGTTGTGGGATTAGGGTATTTCTGATTAATTTCCTGCCAAGTTCCTATGTCGAGTATTTTTCCTTTTTGGACAACAATTGCACCATTGTAGATTGTTCCTTGGCTTGAAACCGTTACAATTTTATCTGCTTTAATAATGGTCGTAATCACTACTTACACCACCAAAAATGGAGTGACTACAAATCCAAGGAAGCAAGCTGTAGCAAATCGAATGACAAGACCAACTAATGCTGCCTCTATTACATCCTTTTCTTTAAGAGTAGAGCATTCTCTCCACGTAGCTGGCATTTGGCCGAAGATAACAGAAAGTGGTAGACCAGAATTGGCAATTACAAAGGAACCAACAACAAGCCCAGGTGGAATAGTACTGGCGTAGTCTGCAAGTTGTGCAACAGCAAGTGTCGGCGCAGCAAGGATGGAAACTATCCCTGAAGAAGGATCAATGCTTAAATAAGTCAAAGTAACAGATAAAATAGAGTTAATATATTCCCAAATACCAATAAACTTCAATATCCCTATAATAAAGAATACAGCTGCTACTGCTGGAATAATGACTAATAAGAGTAGTTCTGTACCTTCTTTCGCAGATTGGAATAAAGTTTCAAGCGGTTTTGTTTTAGGTGTAAAGCGTGGAAGCTCATGTATATCAACTTTTCTTGTATTGCGGTAAATGGTTTTTGAAAGGATCCATGGAACTAAAATTAGAGGAAGAAAAATTGAGAGTATAATGATAGGGAATAGATTGACGCAAGCAGCAGTCAATGCCATCAATCCTAACACAAACGTTGCAAAGGATTGTGGTGATTGTATCATCGTCGCAACAGCAATTTTTTGTTCATCTCTTGTTGCTTTGGCTTTCACTAATACAGGAGCTGCAATCTTCCCCGCAGCATTGATGTCACCTAAAATATTATAAATACTTGGAATAATAACGGTTGGATTAATACGCATCCATTTCATAATCGGTACAAATATCCGTATTAGCCCGTCCGTAAATCCGAGTCTTTCTAGAATCCGCCCTAATATCACACTGACGATGATGGCAATTCCGACCGTTCCTGTTAAGAAAATCGGTACGACAACATTGAAGACTTCGTTAATGGTTAAATCGAATAAATGGGAAAGTGAATGTGGTGCAAAGAGTAGCGCAATAAGTGCCATTAATACAATAATCAATCCAATCACTTCAATGGGAGCCCATTTTTTACGAGAATGATTCATTTTCAACACCTCCGTTCTTTTTTCTAGTGTATGTAGGTGACGGGGGAATGTGAGGTGGAAGGAGGAATGATTATAAGTCGATAGGAGTGAAAGGCTGATCAGAACATAGAGTGGAATGTAATTAGACAATTTCAGGGGAAGAGGAAAAGTTGTCGAGTAAACCGCTAAGCATCAAATCCACCGCAACAAAAAAACTGCTGAGAACTAAGTCTCAACAGCTTAATGCAACCTATAACGAATCAATAAATCTTTTTATTCTCTTCACAGCTTCTTGCAATTCTTCAAGAGAGGATGCATAGGAACAACGAATATGACCTTCGCCACTTTCTCCGAAAACATCTCCAGGTACTACTGCCACGCTTTCCTTCAGCAGTAGTTGTTCTGCAAATTCTTGTGAGCTCAATCCAGTTGATTGGATAGATGGGAATGCGTAGAAAGCTCCACCGGGTTCATGGCATACTAAACCAATTTCATTAAACGATTGAACGATGTAATTTCGGCGACGACGGTAACTTTTTACCATTTCATCCACATCCGGGCGACCATTTTTTAAAGCCTCAATGGCTGCGTATTGTGACATTGTGGATGCACACATTAATGCGTATTGGTGAACTTTTAACATGGCACCAGAAATCTCAGTTGGTGCACAAATAAATCCAAGTCGCCAGCCCGTCATCGCAAAACTTTTAGAGAAACCAGATACTAAAAGGGTTCTTTCTCTCATTCCTTTGATTGCGGCCATACTTGTGTATTCTTCATCGTAAGAAAGCTCCGCATAAATTTCGTCAGCAATTATAAGTAAGTCATGCTCAATAGCAAGAGAGGCTATGGCTTCTAGTTCCGCTTTATTTAACATAGTTCCAGTCGGGTTATTTGGTGAACATAGCATAATAGCTTTTGTTTTTGGTGTGATTACTTGTTCCAATTGATCGGGCATGATTTTAAAGTCATGTTCCTTTGTTGCTTGAACTGGTACAGCAACCCCGCCTGCTAATTCCACCATAGGAATATACGAAACGAAACAAGGTTCCACGACAATCACTTCATCACCTGGATCTAAAATTGTCCGAAATGCAAGATCAATCGCAGAACTTGCACCTACCGTAACAATAATTTCATCTTTTGGTGAGTAGTTTACTTGAAACCGTTCTTTCATATAAATCGCGATTTCCTCACGTAATTCAAGCAATCCAGCATTTGGAGTATAAGAAGTAAATCCTCGTTCTAAGGAATTAATTGCAGCTTCACGGATATGCCAAGGAGTGACAAAGTCAGGTTCACCAACACCAAGTGAAACGACTCCTTCCATTCCAGCAGCTAAATCGAAGAAACGACGAATACCTGATGGTTTTAATTCTGCTGCCATTTTTGATATGTAGGTAGATCTTGTTGTTTTCATTAAGGAGACACCACAATTCTTTTGTCTTTATTGTTATCAGATTCTAATATAATTCCATCATGTTTATATTTTTTCAAAATAAAGTGAGTTGTTGTTGAGATAACGGAATCTAATGTTGATAGTTTTTGTGAAACAAAATTAGCCACTTCATTTAATGATTTACCTTCAACTGTAATGGATAAATCATAAGTACCTGACATTAAATAAACAGAGCTTACTTCATCGAAACGATAAATTCGTTCAGCAATATCATTGAAGCCAACACCACGTTTAGGTGTTACTTTTACATCGATCATTGCACGAACTCCAGGATGGTTTTCGACCTTCGTCCAGTCTACAATTGAAATGTGTTTTACTAGAACTTTACTATCTTGAAGTTTCTTGATGATCTGTCCAGTTTCTTCCACACTTAAACCAACCATTTTTGCTAAAACATCAGTATCTATACGTGCATCTGTTTCTAAAATTTCTACGATTTCCATTTCTTTATTAGTTAATTCCATTGACGGACCTCCGTATGTAAATAAAAATAATAAATCATAGACTACATAATAGCTATGACGTTAAAACAATTCAAGATGTTCTCCTGACTTTTTTGAAAAATAAATATACATAAATAATATTCTGTACAAACGAAGAGATAATACTCCATTTGTAAGTAAAAAAGGACTCAAAAATCTGAGTCCTTTTCATCAATGTTTATGTTGTTTTTAGATCTTTTAAAGTTGCAAAGTAAGGCGTACTTCCCTGGCGGAATATGGTTAATAAAATGCCGTCCTGTGCAACGATTTTGCCTTCTACATAAGCCTCGAAATCAATACCAAATGGAATAAGTAGGGAATGCTTAAAGAATTCTTTTTCAGTAAGTTCCATTTGTGCAAACTCAACGCCTGCAAGTTCAGGTGATTCTTTTAGTATGCTATAGACGCGTTTTTGCTCTTCTTGTTGAATTCGTTCATTCCACCATAATTTGCGCGGTTGGAATTGTTGTTTAGATAGATAATCGAGTTTCATTAAGCTTCTAACAATGGATAAATCCACATGAGGTTGAGTTTCTAAAAACTCTTCAAGGCGATTAAATAAATCCTCCAATTGGTGACCGATTCTTGACCAGCCTTTTTCTTCCCAGAACGTTCCGAAGTTTTGGAAGAAATCAAAAGGAGTTTTAAATCCTTCTGTAACTAGATATTCAATCGTATTGTCCATGCGATGATCATTCCAATATTTCTCTAGCACATCTTCTGCTTGTTTAATGCGAATGATTTCATCAAATGTTAAAACATTGTTAGAGAAGATTTCATAAGGTGCTATATCAACGTAAGTGTAGCCATATTTCTCAGCTTCCACACGTAACCCTGTTCCACGTAACAATTTCAAGAATCCAAGCTGTAATTCCTCAGGACGCATCGCAAACACATCATTAAATGTTTTGCGGAAACTGTCATAGTCCTCTTCGGGTAGTCCAGCAATTAAGTCTAAATGCTGATCAATCTTACCACCGTCTTTCACCATTGTTACAGTACGTTTTAATTTTTCTAAGTTTTGGCGGCGTTTAACGAGCTCATTTGTTTCGTCGTTTGTAGATTGAACGCCAATCTCAAAACGGAATAATCCTTTAGGGGCGTTGTCGTTTAAAAATTGAATGACTTCTGGACGCATAATGTCAGCAGTAATTTCAAATTGGAATACAACACCTGGTTTATGTTCATCTATTAAGAATTGGAACATCTCCATCGCATAACTTCGGCTAATGTTAAAGGTACGGTCAACGAATTTAATTGTTTTTGCACCATTGTCCATAAGATAGCGAATCTCTTCTTTAATTTTTTCGCGGTTAAAGTAACGAACACCTACTTCAATAGAAGAAAGACAGAATTGACAGCTGAAAGGGCACCCTCTACTTGTCTCGATATATTGAATTCGTTTTCCAAGGTGAGGGCGGTCTTCCTCAAATCGGTAAGGACTTGGTAACTCTCGCAAATCTACCTTAGTAGGCTGTGGATGAATTTTAAATTTCCCATCTTGTAAATAGCAAATGCCTGGGACTTCTTCTAATGAAATTTCTTCATTTATATATCTTAATAGTTCTTTAAAAGAAACTTCACCCTCACCCATGATGATGAAGTCAACTTCATTTTCTAATCGGCGAACCCAATAGTTTGTATCGTATGATACTTCGGGACCTCCTAAAACAATTTTCGTAGAAGGGGAAACTGTTTTTAGCATTTTAATAACACGAATCGTTTCTTCGATATTCCAAATGTAACAGCTAAAGCCAACAACATCAGGTTTATGTTGATAAAGGTCGGTCACGATGTTAAATGTTGGATCCTTGATCGTATATTCAACAATTGTTGGATTAAACTCGGGCAGTGCAGCTGCTTTTAAATAACGAATTGCTATATTGGTATGGATATATTTCGCATTTAGAGTGGTTAAGACGATATTCATTGATTTAAAGAATCTCCTTTATATACACGTACTATGATAACTATATGATTTTAGCAGTAAATAAGGAAACGCGCCACTTACTTGTGAGTTTGTTTAAAAAATCCCATATGGAAATACTAAAAAGGCAGCAAGATACATTCCAATTTTATCTTATTTATACATAAATATAACTATCCGTGGAACAATAAGAAAAAATATGGAGTTGCTCTTGGAAATTGGAAAAACATAAAATAAAGAAATTTATAAATAAGTTAATTACTGAAGAGCATGAATCGTTTGAAAAGGCTGCTTCGGAAGATGAATTAGATAAGTCGAAACGAATTGGTACAAATCTTGAAATAACATTAGATTTATTTAAGGATTTTTATACTGTACCAAACAATAGTGATGTCATTATTCGTAACATTGAGATCGCAGGATTAAATAAACAAGCAGCTATTCTTTATATTAGTTCAATCTCAGATATAAAAGTTATCGAAGAATTTATTATTCAACCTTTACTATTTAATAAAGAGGAAACTAAAGATATTGAAATAATCCTATCATCTCCAAAGATCCAAAAATATCAAATAATAGAGGATATTTTGAAGCAAATAAATAATGGGAATACAGCCCTCTTTGTTGATGAAGAACCGAATGCTTTCATAATCAACACAAGTAATTTTCAAGGCAGAGGTGTTGAAAAAGCAGAAAATGAAGTGGTTGTAAAAGGGCCAAAAGAGTCTTTCAATGAAGAGGCTATTACAAATATTTCATTAATTAGAAAGAAAATACGCGATGAAAAACTAATGGTAGAATCTACGACGATCTCTAAACGCGCAAAGAATGAATTATACCTACTATATATAAACGATGTAGCGAATGATGATCTACTAAATAATATTAGGAAAAAACTAAATTCATTAGATGTTGATTCCATCCAAAATCTTTCCGTCCTAGAAGAATATATAGAAGACCATAAAAAGTCAATTTTCCCTACTATTTTATATACTGAAAGACCAGACCGAGCAGCAGAGTTTATCGAAGATGGGTTTATTGTATTGATAATGGACAATTCACCCGATGCATTAATTTTACCTGCTACTTTTTGGTCATTTTTTCATAACGCGGAAGACCATTACCTACGATTTTTGTATGGGAATTTTATAAGGTTTTTAAGGCTGTTGGCATTATTTATTACTTTATTTATTGCAGCAATATATATTGCCATTACAAATTTTCATGTAGAAATGATACCCGCAGATTTATTGTTAGCCATTTCTTCTACAAGAGAGATTGTACCTTTTCCAGCATTAGTAGAAGTGTTGATGTTGGAAATTGCTTTTGAGTTGATAAGAGAAGGTGGTTTACGTGTGCCGAAACCTATTGGTCCAACCATTGGTATTGTTGGTGCATTGATTCTTGGACAAGCAGCAGTACAAGCAAACTTAGTTAGTCCACTAGTCGTAATAATTGTTGCACTTGGAGGATTGAGCTCATTTGCAATAGGTGATACGAATTTAAATTATGCGGTTCGAATTATGCGTTTCCCATTTGTTATCTCTGCTGGTTTTTTTGGATTGTATGGAATAACGGCATTATTCACTATAGTGTTATTTTATATGACATCCATTAAATCCTTTGGAGTGCCATATTTTGCGCCAATGACACCAAATGATTCAACATCAAAAGAAACGATATTTAGAAGATTGCTTAATAATGAAATCTATAGACCTGGATACTTAAAGCCAAAGGATATTGAGAAAAAAGCAGGGGAATAAAATGGACAATACAAAAGGAATACTCGGAACAAGGGAATTTTTCGCCATTCTCATTATTACGATTGGAACGAAATTAACTGATAATACACCATCTGCATTATTTGAAAAAGTGGGAAGTGGTGCATGGATCACAATCATTCTTATGTGCCTCATTTCAATTATTCCCATCTATCTGTTAACGAAAGTAATTACAGTTTTTGAGGAAAAGAATTTGGTGGAAATCATTAACCATTTATTTGGAAAGTACATTGGGTTCATAGTTCTCTTTATTATTTGGTTAGTAGAGACTTATTCAACCGTATTAGGTTCAGCTGTCTATGCAGATATTATTGAAACCTTGTACTTTGTACAGACTCCACTTTTCATCCTATATATCATACTTATTGGAGTTGCCGCTTATGGAGCTAAAAAAGGGATAGAGTTTATTGGTTCTACTGCTTGGATGACACTTATTGGCTTAAACATTGCATTATTTGTCGTTTTAATAACCGCTTTTTTTCAAGGGAGAATAAATTATTTATTTCCTATACTAGGAAATGGGATGGTTGAGATCATTAAGGAAAGCACTACAAATGCATCTATCTATGGAGATTTTCTTTATCTTGGTTTAATAGCGACTGCGTTACGCAGTAAGAATGTCTATAAAAAAGGCATCTGGATGGGATATATTTATATAACAATTGTGTTTGTACTTTCTGTAATTGCTTATAATATGCTATTTGATTATATTTCCATTGTCCAAATCAATTATCCTTTTCATGAAGCAATTCGTTACATCCAATTAGGTTTTTTAACAAATGCAGAATCATTGTTTTTACCATTTTGGTTAATTGCATCTTTTATCCGATTTGCTTTTTATTTATATATAAGTGCTTTATTATTTGGAGCACTATTTAAAATCAAGAAATTTGAATATATAGTACCTCCACTTGCATTGTTAATTGTATTTGTAGGCTTAATTCCCGAAGCGCCGGTATTTAGTGTTTTTCATATGAAAGAACAATTTATTTTTTTCACAACACCATTTTTTTTGTTTCTGCCTTTAATAATTTGGATGACAGCAAAATTTAAAGGTGAATTAAAAAAATGAAAACAACCAAACAAGGACTTCGAATTTTATGGTTATTAATCGTGTTGCCTTTACTAAGTGGTTGTTGGGATCAAATCGGTATTGATAGCAGAGCTTATGTCGTTGCCTTAGGATTAGATAAAGGAGATGACAATCATCTTATAGTGACTTATTTAATTTCAAATCCCGAGTATTCAAAACAAGAAGGGCCAACTAGTGAACCATCACATGAAATTATTAGTTTTCCAGCCCTTGATTTTATTACTGCCAAAAACACAGCAAATTCTATTGTTGCGAAACAAGTTACCTATCATATGTTACAAGCTTTGATTGTTTCAGAAGAATTAGCAAAGGATCCAAATTTTATAAGGTATATGTATGACGTGACAAAAGAACGCGAAATCAAACGGAATGTACCAATGATCGTAACGAAAGAAAAAGTTAGCACATTTTTAAAAGAAAATAATCCGAAATTAGAATCTAGAGCCCATAAATATTTCCAATTTATTTTGGAAAATGCAAATAAAGCAGGTCTCATTCCGGATTTTAAGTTACACAACTATTTTGAAATCACAGAATCTGATGCAAGCTTATTTATTACGCCGTATGCAACAACAAAAAAGGATAATAATACTGGAGAAAAAGTTGGTGATGATGAGATATTAGCAGGTCAATTAGATGCAAATGGTGAAGCAAATAAAACTCAATTTCTGGGTTCAGCAGTATTTAAAGAAGGTAAGATGATTGGAAAACTGAATGGTGAGGAAACACGTCTTACAATATTATTGAATGAAACATTAAAAATGGGGGAAATTTATTGGAGTTTTTCTGACCCGATTAATCCCCAATATCAAATTGTAGCAAGAATGATGAAACGTGAAAAAAATGTGGTAAAAATGGACCTTAAACGTAATATACCAACAATAGATATAACTGTTCCGCTATATTTGGACATTTTATCAATACACAGTATGGAAAACTTCAGCAATGGCAATATAAAATTATTAAGATCTCATATTGAAGAAACACTAACAAAGAAAATGGATAAGCTTGTACAAAAATCACAAGAAGAATTTAAAGGGGAACCGTTTGGTTGGTCTCTAATTGCCAGAAAACAATTTTGGACAAGATATGATTACGAAAATTTTGATTGGATGAAATCCTATCCTAAAATGAAAGTAAATATAAAGGTTGATGTATTTATTGGTACGTTTGGTGAGCAAAATCAATTACCTGAACTGCAAGAAGTGAGGGATTAAGTTGAATGTTTTTGTGTGGATTACTATGATTGGCATGTTTCTATATACGGTTGGATTTTCAATTGAACTATGGAAACAGAAGAACAAACTCGGGTCTATAGCAGTGTCTGTCCTAGCTGTATCAATTGTTATTGTGCCGTTTTTCTCAATATTAAACTGGTAATATACAGCATCGCCTTATAAGTAAAATATCTATTTCCACATAAAACTAGCACACTCTACCATACTAGGAAGTAATATAATCTGGCATTGAAGATAAAAAGCTGATAAAGTTAAGTACGGTTACTTCTCTATTATAGGAAGTGCCCTATAATCTGTTTTTTTGCAAGTGGGTTTGATGTGTGTCTACCCACTTGCTTTTTTTGATTTCTAATCTTACTATTAATTTCCAGAGGGATACTTACCTGCATTTATCGATATTTTCATAGAGAGGATCGATCACGCCAAAAAAGGGATCGATATTGTCACAAAGAGGATTGATTCTGCCATAAAAGAGGTTGATACTGTCACGAAGTTGACCGATTGCAATATAAAAGATCGATAAAGTCACAAAGAGGAATAATTCTTCTATAAAAGGGATCGATACAGTCACAAAGTAGATCGATTCAAACCATAATGAAACATGTACATTGAACGGAGATATATTAAATGAATGAACAATATTATGAGGAATTATTAAATATACATACTGTAGGCAATAAAAGTGAGGTAAATCATTCTATATATTACCACCCCTATGAGCCGACACCTTATAGTGCATTAGAGGAATTATTTAAACATTATGAGGTTAGCAATCAGGATCATATAATTGATTTTGGATGTGGAAAAGGTCGTTTACTATTCTATTTACACTATTTCTATCATGCAACTGTTACAGGAATTGAAATGAATGAAGTGTTTTATGAGGAAGCACAAAAGAATAAAACTCGTTATGAAAAGAAAATGAAACGACATGAAGATCTAATTCGGTTTTGTTGTTGTAAAGCAGAAGAATATGAAATTCATCCTAAAGATAATCGATTTTATTTCTTTAATCCGTTTTCTATTCAAATCTTTATGAAAGTAATTAACAACATACTACGTTCAGTAGAAAATAACAGTCGTGAAGTGGATTTAATCTTATACTATGCTTCTGATGATTATCGATATTTTTTAGAGAACCAGACGTTGTTTCAATTAGTAAATGAAATACAGCTACCAGGTTTATTCGAAAAAAATACATACGAACGTTTTTTAATTTACCGATTAACTAAATAATGCAGGAAGGTGGTGTCGTGTATGAAGAAAAGATGTGATTGGGTGACAAAAGAGCAATTATATATTGATTATCATGACAAAGAATGGGGAGTTCCTGTTTTTGATGATCGGCTTCTTTTTGAAATGCTATGTTTAGAAGGAGCTCAAGCTGGGCTTAGTTGGTGGACGATCCTCCAGAAAAGACAAAACTATAAGGAAGCATTTGATAATTTTGATGCGGAAAAGATTGTGGGTTATACAGATGAAAAAATACAATCATTGTTAGAGAATCCTGGAATTGTCCGAAACCGTTTAAAAATCCATAGTGTGATTACAAATGCTCAAGCTTTCCTAAAGAAGAAAGAGGAACATGGTTCATTTTCAAATTATATATGGAGTTTTGTCAATCATGAACCTAACGTAAACCATTGGAGGTCTATAAAAGACGTACCTGCTACAACAGAACTTAGTGATCGGATGAGTAAGCAACTAAAGAAAGATGGCTTTAAATTTGTGGGAAGTACGATTTGTTATTCTTTTATGCAAGCGGTTGGTATGGTTAATGATCATACGTTGGAATGTTTTCGCCATCATGAAGTGAAAGAGGAACATTAGAATATTCCGGACTGTTTTGGAAAGAAAATCATGGACATTGATTTCATTGGTATAAATCTCCCGGAGATTCACAATCTAAATTTTATGGAAAAGAAAATTCCACAAGCTAGTCTATTTAAAAAGGTGTTGTTTAAATGAACTTGTTTCGTGGTGATGCACATAAAATTTATCGCCGTTTGAGAAAGAACCCAAAAACGATTCATGAATCAAAATATTTAAAAGAAATACAAGAAGTTCGTGAATTTTACGATTCGGTTGACAGTGATGTTTTAAAACTCATTTTCTATCGTTTAATTAAAGAAAAAAATGGTTCGGGAATGATCCCAATCTATGTGTCATCCATCCCATTTCTATTTTTATTTTTCTCGCAACATTTAGATAAGATACTTTTTGCGGATGGAAGCCGGAATTGGATGATTTTTATATTAATTTACATTATCGGTATTACATTTAGTCTTTTTCTCCATTTTCGTGAAAAGGCGTGGGCATCCTGTCATATTGAAATTATTCAAGATATTTTAGTGTCTAGAAAAGATAAGACTATTAACTTGGATAATTAAATTCATATCAAGACTGAAAAGTATGCTTCCAGAAAGCGTACTTTTTTTATTTTATTCCGGGAAATGGTGTACGAGAAATTATCAATTATTTCCGAAATAATCTCAATTTAATTTCCCAGGCAAGCGCAAGAAATGACATGGTTTCGCCAATTTGACGAAGAAGAAAGCGTCTATTTTGTATCGAAATTTGTCAATTTCTATAGAACTTTCAGATGAAAATAAAGATAGTGTAGAAAAGTAGTATGAATATTCAGAAAATAATAACGGTAAATTTCTTCAGAAAAAATTAATTTCCCCATATTTAAAATAACAGTTACCCAGAATTTATGTAAATATTATTTACCATAGAGGAAAACTAAAAAAGTAATAGAATAATAGGTAGGTTAGGAAAATTTTTAAAGAGACGAGGAACCAAAAATGAATGTAACTTCAGAGCGATTGCACATTCGTAAATTTGAACAAGCTGATTGGCAAGCTGTACATGAATATACTTCAGATCCGATAGTTATGAAGTATATCCCAGAAGGGGTTTTCAATGAAAATGATGCGAAGACATTTGTGTTAGAAAATGTAGGGGATCATGCACAAAAGTTTGCAGTAATTCTTAAAGATGAAAATATGCTAATCGGTCACATGGTATTTCATAAATATTTTGGTGAACATACATTTGAAATTGGTTGGGTATTTAATCCAAATTATTATAATAAAGGGTATGCAACAGAGGCTGCATATGCACTTTTAAAGCATGGTTTTGAAACGATGAAATTACATCGCATTATTGCCACATGTCAACCCGAAAACCCAGCTTCATTCCGTATAATGGAGAAGATCGGCATGCGACGCGAAGGTTATTTTAAGAAATGTATTCCCCATGGCGTGGAATGGTGGGATGAATACTACTATGCTATTCTTGAAGAGGATTGGAACAATAAAAGATAAAATAATGTTATGGGAACTGCATCATTTTTCTTTCGGAACTATGAAACTTTACTTTAACGATTCTTATCCTTTTTATTATCCTGTATATGTACAAGAAAGGGTGAGAAGATGATTGGAACGATTGTAAATACAATTGGTATTCTTGTTGGTAGTGCAATCGGAAGTATATTAAAAAAGGGAATAAAAGAAGAATATCAATCTGCATTATTTACAGCAATGGGTTTTGCTGCAGTGGCTTTAGGGGTTAGTGCAGTTGTACAAAATATGCCAAATAGTCACTATCCAGTATTATTTATTGCTAGTTTAGCAATTGGTGGTTTGGTTGGAACGATTCTTAATTTAGATGGTAAGTTTAATAACTTAGTAAATCGTTTCTCAAAAACAGATTTAGGCAAGGGTTTATCTACCGCCATTTTACTGTTTTGTATTGGTACATTATCGATTTTAGGGCCGATTGAAAGT
>DATMFE010000232.1:0-33270 GCA_035556295.1 Ureibacillus sp. | reverse complement strand
ATCAACTATCAAATAAAAAGAATTTACGACAAATAGTTGATCAATCCATTGAACAGCTCGAAGTTAGATTGGAAAACTTCCAGTCTGTACAGGAAGAACAAAATCATCTAAAGGAAGTTGTAAAAGCTTTTAAACAATACGATATTATCCAATCTAAACTGAATCAATTAAATATTGAGTATTCAGTAGCATTGAAGCACTATGAGGAAGCAAAACGTCTTTATGATCTCGAGGAAATAAAATGGTACAGTAATCAAGCAGCAATTTTAGCTACAAAATTAGTACCAGGAGAACCATGTCCAGTTTGCGGAAGTACGGAGCATCAACTATCAAATAAGGAATTAGCTGAAATGGTTGATGAAAAAGAGCTTAAACATTTAAAACAAGCGCTTAATGAAAAAGAAGAGTTTAAATTTGAACTTCAAGCAAATATTAGAGCAACAACCATGCAGCTTGAATCTATAATAAATGACCTTAGTAATCTTAATGCTGAGGTTGAAGAAAGAGATTCTTATATTGAGAAGTATCAAACAATCAGTGAGTTCGTATTATCTTTACAAAAAGATAATGAGCTACTCACTGAACAAAGAAAACAACGTAAGAAGCTGTTAATCGAAGAACAAGATCTAGAACAACAAAAGTCAGGAATTGATGAACAATATCATAAAAAGAGTAGTGAATTATTAGAGCAAACTACCATTCTTGAACAACGAAAATTCTCCATTCCTAAGGAAATCAATAGTTTGAAAGAGTTGCAAGTTGCTTTAAATGATGCGCAAAATACAAAATGGCAGCTATTAAATCAATGGGAGCAGTCCCAAAAAGCATATCAAGAAGCACAAACGAACCTTGCTACTAATAAAGAAACATTCCATTTAATTACACAACAGGTTCAAGAGCTTTCTACAAAGCTCAACTTAGCAAAAACAGAATTCAAAACAGCTTTAGAACAATCTGGATTTGAAAATGCTGACCAATTCCAAAAAGCAAAAAGAACTGAATTGGAACAAACTAAGCTATATGAACAGTACATGAATTATACTAAAGAACTGCATTCATTAACAACACAAGTAAATGAAGAAAAAGAACAATTAAAAGATAAAGAAAAAGTGGATTTACGTGAAGCAGAAGAACAGTTAGATATGCTAAAACGTGACTATGAAAGAGCGCTTCAACATTTGAACGAGTCGAAAAACTATGCAGAACTGTGCTTCGATTATAATGAGAAATTAGTGAACATAGCAACTAACATTGTTCAGTTGGAAGAAACATCTGGTCAGATTGTTGATTTATATAATGTGTTGCGTGGTCAAAATAGTAAGAAAATATCATTTGAACGTTACGTTCAAATGGGATTTTTAGAGCAAATTACTGAAGCAGCTAATATTCGATTAAGAAATTTATCGAATGGTCAATTTTATCTACAATGTTCAGATCGTCAAGAATCTCATGGACGTCAAAGTGGATTAAGTTTAGATGTTTATGACACATATACAGGGCAATCTCGTGATGTAAAATCTTTATCTGGCGGGGAGAAATTTAATGCATCCCTTTGCTTAGCATTAGGCATGGCAGATGTAATTCAAAGCTATCAAGGAAATGTACAAATTGATACGATGTTTATCGATGAAGGTTTCGGATCGTTAGATGAGGAATCATTAATGAAAGCAATTGATACACTAATTGATCTTCAGAAGTCTGGACGAATGATTGGTGTAATCTCCCACGTTGCTGAACTAAAAGCAGCAATGCCAGCAATACTCCAAGTTGAAAAGTTAAAAGAGGGATATAGTAAAACCTCAATTTTATTGAAATAATAGGGAGAATTTTAACGAGTCCATAAAGTATTATGGACTCGTTTTTTCATAATATTATCGATATACTTTTACTGCTTGTACTAAATTCCAAATGACTATGGCAATTGAAAGTACAAAGTATACAGACATCCAAATCATAAAGTTTGAGTAAAATGAAGCATCATAAACAGTTCCGTTAAAGGTAAAAAGGCTAATAAGGGCGATAAACGAAATGACTACACCGATCACAGTAGGAATTAGATGAGAAATTGATGCTCGTTTTGCATGATACTTAACTTCTGATTCTTTTGAAACAAAAAATAATATGCTTGGAAGTATAAATGGTGCAAAGAAAATACTTAAATAGCTAACAGCGGATAATGTTTTCGGATTAAACATAAAGGTCCCTCCATGGAAGTAAAAAATCATTTCCCAATTATTTGTTTAGATGGTAATCGTTTATTACAATTATTGTTATTTATCAGTATTTCTATTCGCTTGTGATTGAATTCTTATCTAATTACATAAGGTTTTTACTGCATTACAATATCATCGTGCTGTTTAAGGGAAGAATAAAACCGATAGCCTAATTTCATTTGATTAGTTGTGGTATATTATTATTAGAGATTGTAGAAGGAAGGAATTTTTTCATGATAGTTAAAACACAAGAAGAATTAGAAGCTCTAAAAAAAATTGGTCGTATTTGTGCGGAAATACGAGATGCTTTGAAAGCAGCAACGAAACCGGGTGTGACAACAAAAGAGCTTGATGATATCGCTGGTAGAATGTTTGAAGAGGCAGGAGCAGTTTCTGGGCCAAAAGGCGAATATGACTTTCCAGGGTATACTTGTATTAGTGTAAACCATGAAGTAGCACATGGTATTCCAGGTGGTCGAGTTATTAAAGAAGGCGATATGGTTAATGTAGATGTTTCAGGATCATACAATGGCTATTTTGCAGATACTGGTATTTCCTTTGTCGTTGGGGAAGGCTACGAAAAACAAGAAAAATTATGTAAAGTGGCTAAATCTGCATTTGATCGTGCCATGACAAAAGTAAAAGCTGGGTCAAAGTTAAATCAAATTGGGAAAGCCGTAGAACGTGAAGCAAGAGATCACGGTTTACACGTCATTATGAATTTAACTGGGCATGGCGTAGGTAGAGCGTTGCACGAAGCTCCTGATCATGTTTTAAATTATTATGATGCTTGGGATACAACGATTCTAAAAGAAGGAATGGTCTTAGCTGTTGAGCCGTTTATTTCAGAAAAAGCTGAGCATATTGTTGAAGCTGGTGATGGATGGACATTTATTACACCAGATCAATCATTAGTTGCCCAAATCGAACATACGATCATCGTTACAAAAGACCAACCTATTATCATTACAAAAATAGATTAAAAAAATCCTGTTCTCTCTAAATTGGTTTAGAGGGAACAGGATTTTATGTAGAATTTAAAAATTAATATTAACCTCTTTTAACAGCAGTAAAAATACATCAACTTGACTTAGTTACGTTTTGCTGTGCCTTTCGAATAAAAAGTATGCCAACAACTAATACACCACTTAAAAAGAGGGCTGCTGTTGCAACTAATAATTCATTGAACCCATTTTCAATCGCAATACCAATATAACACCATATAAAGACGATTGGCGAAGCAACATCATAATAGTGATAACGAAAATGTAGAATAATTGCGGTACCAATTGTCATCGCTAGAACACACCATAAAGCATTACTTAATCCAAAACCGTGCCATTGTATATGTACTACAACATAACAAATGCTTAAAATAAATAAATAGAATGTCCAACTTAAATAAATCGCAATCGGTTGACGCATTATAATGGACTCTTTTGTAAGTGGATAAGTTCGGTACAGTATGAATAATATGATGAATTGAATTCCTAATAAGATAATTGTGGGAATGAAAAACTCATTATGCCAACTGATAATAGAAAAAACTTGAATGATAATATTAGCGACGAATAGTATTGTTTGGTAGGGAGTAACAACTCCATAAATCTTTTTAAATTTTAAGTACTTAAATAACCATATCAATAAATAGCTATAGAGAAAGATCCAAAGAAAAAAGACGTAATTAGAAGGCGCGAATAAAACGGGTAACCGATTAATAATGTCAATAGTTGAATCTCCATTTAACTGTAGCCAAAAAGCATTTACCGTAAATGCGAAAGCTACTATGACGGATAATAATATGATGATTAATCGAACCACTTATGTTCACTCCTTTTATAAAATTATATACATAGAAATACCATACAACAACAGTTTCCAATAACATACAAATTTTTGTAATATATTGTAGGAGAGTTGATTCATGAAAAAAATAGAAGATATCGATTTGACAAATTCCATAGATAAAAATAAATACAAAAAGGTGCTAAAGCAACTTCAGTTTCAAATGTTAACTATCCAGCAATTATTGTTTAAACATAAAATTGGATTAGTGCTTGTATTTGAAGGAATGGATGCCGCTGGAAAAGGTGGTGCAATAAAAAGATTAACACAAAAAATTGATCCAAGGGGACTAAATGTTCACCCTATAACAGCACCTCAGCCTCATGAAAAACGGTACCATTACTTACAACGATTTTGGAGAAAACTTCCTCAACATGGCCAAATAGGTATTTTCGATCGCTCTTGGTATGGTAGAGTATTGGTAGAGCGAATTGAAGGCTTTGCAACTAAAAATGAATGGCAGCGTGCATATGTTGAAATAAACTCCTTTGAAAAAATATTAACAGATGAACAGTATATACTGCTAAAGTTTTGGATTCATATTGATAAAGACGAACAATTAAAACGATTTTATGAACGTCAAAATGATCCTTACAAACAATGGAAGTTAACAGAAGAGGATTGGAGAAATCGTGAGAAGTTTGACGACTATATCATTGCGGCTAATGAAGCTTTCCAAAAGACTGATCAACAATATGCTCCATGGATTTTAGTACCTGGAAATAATAAATATTATGCTCGCATAAAAGTATTACAGGAAACAATTGAATGGGTGACACAAGAGCTTACTCGTAAAGGCATAGCTTTAGATGTTTAAAACATTGAATTACAAACAAAAAAATAATACTTCTGCATTATTGGATATTGTGTAAAATAAGGCGACAATAAAATAAGAATTAACCACTAAAAATATAAGGTAAAGATAAGGTGGAGCTGGTGAGAAAGTTTTTTAATTTACTTCAGAAAAAAGGTGATCACGTGGTAAAAATTGAGGGGGAACGTTTATATTTAAAAACGTTTATAGAGTCTGATGCTAGAAGTCTTTCCGAGTTATTAACGAATAATAAATATTTCTGGGCACAATATGAGCCTTTACATGAAGAATACTTTTATACAGAGGATGCTCAGTTAAGAAAGATACTTGAAAGTATGCAGTTAATGAGAGTAAATAGAGAGTATTCATTTGGTATTTATACAAAAGGAAGACATCAGCTTATTGGACACATTTCTTTGTATGCTATAAAAAAACTTCCCTATTCAAGTGCATTCATTGGATACTCAATTGACGAACGTTTTACAAGAAAAGGGATTGCCTCTGAAGCTGTTAATCACCTTGTACGCTTTGGTTTTAACGAATTGAACCTACACCGAATTGAAGCTTATGTATCACCAAAAAATATCGGGTCGATTAAAGTATTAGAACGTGCAAACTTTGTACGGGAAGGTTTGTTAAGAAAGTTACTATATATTAATGGTGTTTGGGAAGATCACTATATGTACTCAATATTAAAAGAAGAACATCGGATGTAGATAAGGATATGATATGCCATCTCGAAGGATAATCTTGTTGCACCACTGATGAAGACATATTGATATACCACCAAGAATGAAGTTTTAGTGGGTAAATATAAAAAAGAAGGGGGTTATTAGAAAGTATCTTTCTAATAACCCCTTTTCACTATTTTTGTTCTTTAATAAATTCTTCACCACTTGTTAGTAAATCAAGCTTCCCAGTACCAGGATCCATTACTAATCCATGAACAGGAACTCCGATTGGTGTTAATGGATGATTGCGAATAATGTCCACACTTTTTAATACACTGGTGCTTACATCCCCGAAACCTCTAAGCCATTCAACTAGATCAATACCAGCATAGCTGATGGTATTAATAATATCTTTATTCACACCACGTTCAACCATTTTATTGATCATCTGATTTGGCTCTACAGAACTCATTCCACAATCGTAATGGCCAACAACATATACCTCGTCTGCCTTTAGCTCATAAATGGCCACTAATATACTTCTCATTACAGCTCCGAAAGGATGGCTAACTTGAGCACCAGCACTTTTAACAATTTTAACGTCACCGTTTCTCATGTTCATTGCTTTTGGCAATAATTCGACTAAACGTGTATCCATACAAGTTAATATAACGATTTTCTTATCAGGAAATTTAGAAGTAATATACGGTTCGTATTGTTTAAATTTAACGAAGGATTCGTTGAAATTTAAAATCTCTTGTAAAGATGACATATTCAATCTCTTCCTTTACTAATTGATTTTTGCAGTTTCTGTCAATGTTGGCGCATAATATTAGATCCAATTAACTCAAGCATATGGGCTTAATTATGTATTTATAATACTATAACAACTAAATAGAAAAAAAGTCGACAAATTTATTTAAGTAAAATTTGTCGACTTTTTTATCATTAAAACTTTTCAGTTGGTTTTGGATCAATTACTACAGAAGAATGAGAATTTAATCCTACTCGTAAATAATGAATAAACATTGACATGCTAATCATTAATACTACAAAGAATCCAGCTACTGTTGAAATAAATAAGCCCATAGTTAAACCCCTCTCTATTAAGCAAGTTGTCTACAAGTATTATACAATAGAATTTATGCAAAATGATAGCGTAATCCAGAAAAAACTCTAACCAATATTAGCACATGAGTTGAAATTTTGACAATGCAAGTGGTGTTTGGAAAATGATAAAATCAGCATTGTTAATTTCTAATCATTACCTCTTGAATAGTTAGAATTGTTCAAATAATCGTCAAAAATCAAACTTAGCCCTAATTGTTCTAGTTTAATGGTTAATAAAACGACAATTTTGTCGAAATAAATAATAGAGAGTAATTGGAGGTAAACATATGGACATTTCTTCATTAGTTGGGATAATACTTGCAGTTGTTGCACTATTTGTTGGTATGTATTTTAAGGGTGTTACACCAGATGTATTAATTAATCCTGCCGCTATATTTATCATTATCTTAGGGACAATTGCTGCCGTTACAATTGCGTTCCCGATGAAAGAGTTAAAACGTGTACCAAAATTATTTGGAATTTTATTTAAGGAAAGAAAATTAACAAGTGACTTGGAAATTATTAAAATGTTTTCAAGTTGGGCTGATTTAGCGCGACGTGAAGGATTATTAGCGCTTGAAAGTAAAGCGATTGATATTCAAGATCCTTTCTTAAAGAATGGTCTCTCTTTAGCTATTGATGGACAAAATGCTGATTACATACGGGATGTTTTGACTGAAGAGGTTGAAGCGATGGAAGATCGACATGCTAGTGGTGCAGCGATTTTCACACAAGCTGGTACATATGCTCCGACATTAGGGGTACTAGGAGCAGTAGTAGGTCTTATTGCTGCCTTAAAAGATATGAGTGACATTGACCATTTAGGTATTGCAATTTCTGCAGCTTTCGTAGCGACATTATTAGGTATTTTCACAGGGTACGTGTTATGGCATCCATTTGCAAATAAATTGAAACGTAAATCAGCTGAAGAAGTTCGACAAAAAAGAATGATGATTGAAGGCGTATTATCTGTTCTTGAAGGGGAAGCACCTCGTGTGATTGAACAAAAACTAGCATCCTATTTAACAATGGAAGAACGTAAAAAAATAACGGGTGAAAGCGGGGCGAACGGCCTTGGCAAAGAAGAGTAAACGTCATAAAAAGCATGAAGAACACGCCGATGAATCGTGGTTAGTACCCTATGCTGATATTTTAACCCTATTACTAGCTTTGTTTATCGTTCTTTTTGCAGCGAGTACAGTCGACGAAGCCAAAATGGATAAAATGTCTCAAGTCTTCGATCAAATATTTGATGGTGGCACAGGCTTTTTAGATAAAACTGCTGTCATTCAGGAAGGACAAGCAGTAAATGGCTTAACTGAAGAAGAAAAAGCATACTTAGAAGACCAAGAGGCATTAAAAGAAATACAATCTCAGGTTGATAATTTCATTGCTGTAAATGAGTTGGAAGACACATTTGTCACGTCTATGACAGATGAGGGATTGCTCATTACCATACGAGATAGTGTATTATTTGACCCAGGAAAAGCGGATATTAAGCCTGAGTACTTAGCTGTAGCTGATGAATTATCTCAAATTCTTGAAATGGATCCACCACGTCATATTGTCATTACTGGTCACACAGACAATGTTCCACAAAAAAGTGCACAATTTAGTTCCAACTGGGATCTATCAGTAATGCGGGCGGTAAATTTGCTAAAAATAATCATTGAACGAAATCCAAATTTGGACCCAAGTTACTTCAGTGCAAAGGGATATGGAGAATATAATCCAATTGCTTCAAACGATACAGCTGAGGGACGTTCACAAAACAGACGTGTTGATGTTTTAATCCAACAGATGGTAAATGAGGATGGAACACAAATTAAATAGAATAAATTAAAAGCAATATCTCAAGCTAAAAACAAAATGAGATATTGTTTTTTTTCTTTATTTCTAATAAACAATTGTTTATAATAATAAACAGTTGTTCGAATGGAGGGGGCTGTTGTATTGACAGAAAAGGAAATCCAAGTCCTAGAGATGATTAGAACGAATCCTTATTTATCACAACAAGATATGGCCAAACAGTTAAACATTTCTCGTCCAACGCTTGCTAATATTATTTCCGGCTTGATGAAAAAAGGAGAAATACTGGGGCGAGCCTATCTCTTGCCTGAAAAAGATACAGTCGTAGTAATTGGTGGAGCAAATGTGGACCGAAAGTTTCATATTGAAGAAGATGTGCAGTTTGGAACATCCAATCCAGCCACAATCTCGATTAGTGTTGGTGGGGTTGCTCGAAATGTAGCGGAAAATTTAGGAAGACTAGGGTCTTCGGTAAAGCTGATTACGTTAATGGGTAAAGACTCAGATGCTACTTTTATAGAAGAGGAAAGCAGCGCTTATATAGACTTAAATCTAGTTGAAAAGCTAGAACATGAGAAAACTGGTTCCTACTCTGCAGTATTAAATAATAAAGGTGAATTAGTTTTAGGGCTTGCTAATATGTCAATTTACGATTTACTTTTACCAAATCTATTAAAAAAATATGAAGTTACATTGCTTAATTCCAAATGTATTATCGTTGATTTAAATTGTCCTAAAGAGACAGTGGCGTATTTAAGGGAACTTGCTATTAGTAAATCAATCGATTTTGCCATTGTTCCAGTTTCTTCTTCGAAGATGAAAAATATGCCAGATCAGTTAAATGGAGTTACATATTTCATCTGTAATTTAGACGAAGCGGAAACCTATTTAAACATAACTATTAAGCAAAAGGCGGATTGTGAAAAGGCAGTTGAACTTTTACTAAAAAAAGGTGCGAAAAATGTTGTGTTAACCCTAGGTGAAAAAGGTGTGTATATTGGAAACTCATCTGGAATTAAGCATTTAGAAGCAATAGAAGTCAAGGTTGTGAATGATGTGACAGGTGCAGGTGACGCATTTGTTGGGGCAACATTACATGGCGTATTAATCGGAGAACGGTTTGAAGAAGCAGTACGTTTGGGTTTATACAATGCTTCTAAAACAATTGAATCAGATTATACTGTCAGACATGATTTAACAATAGAGGAACTAATTAATTGGAGGAATTCATAATGGAAAATTATTTATCATATTCACAAGAAGTACTCGATGCCAAAGAAAAGGGTCTACCAATCGTAGCTTTAGAATCTACAATTATCTCCCATGGTATGCCATATCCTCAAAACGTTCAAACAGCACGTGAGGTTGAAGACATTGTACGTTCATTTGGCGCAGTTCCGGCAACAATTGCTATTATTGATGGGAAAATAAAAATCGGTTTAACAGACGAAGAGCTTGAAATGTTTGGTAATGCGAAAGATGTAGCAAAAGCTTCAAGAAGAGACTTAGGTTACCTACTTGCTACAAAAAAACTAGGGGCAACAACTGTTGCTGCTACGATGATTGCCGCTGAATTAGCAGGTATTGAATTGTTTGTAACTGGAGGTATCGGAGGAGTTCACCGTGGAGCAGAACACACGATGGATATCTCTGCAGATTTAGAGGAACTAGCACAAACAAATGTGGCGGTGGTATGTGCAGGGGCAAAGTCAATCCTAGATATTGGATTAACTCTTGAATATTTAGAAACAAAAGGTGTACCAGTGATCGGTTATGGTACGAATACATTACCTGCGTTTTTCACAAGAGAAAGTGAGTTCGGATTAAATTTAAGAGCAGATTCTCCAGAAGAAGTAGCTGATACAATGCGTGCAAAATGGAATATTGGTTTAAAAGGTGGGGCTGTTATTGCTAATCCAATTCCAGAAGAAGATGCAATGGAATCATCATTTATTAATGGAATCATCGAAAATGCTTTAAAAGAGGCTGATGAAAAAGGTATTAAAGGAAAAGACGTAACACCATTCTTACTTGGGAAAGTGAAGGATTTAACAGAAGGAAAATCATTAGTGGCAAATATCGCATTAGTTAAGAATAATGCGGTAATCGGTTCTAAAATTGCAGTAGCTTTACAAAAAAATAAAAACAAGTAATCTTTACCGCTTTAGTTAGGATATGTAAATCTAGCTAAAAAAGGAAGTTCTAATAAGGTGTAAAATACTCCGTGTTGGCAAAAGCTAAGACAGGAATGTATGTATGCCTATTAGAACTTCCTTTTATTTATTTAGTTTTTCATTATTTTCTTAAAGAACCTAGCTCTGCAACAATTGCTTGCATTTCACTTGGACTAAATGAGTTACGCTTCATAACCATTTCGTAAAGGTAATGTAGATCTTCATAATTATCTTCTTTAAACTGTTCAGATTTCATAGCATCTACATTTACCATGCGAAGTTTTTCTTTTATTTGCTCAATCATGAAAATAACATTTTCTTTTGTTGGGTTTGACAAATCCATTTCAAAATCCGCCTTTCAATATTTGACTTCATAATCATTTCATTTCAATATGCAGATGTCAATAAAAAGGTGAAACTTATGGCCGCTCGCTTTCAAAAAGCACAAACATTTTTTAAAATGGAAATAGTAAGGTTAATGACCAAAAAGAGGAATCCACTTTATTAAACTTTGGAGGTAAATATAATGAGTGAAAGTAAATTAGTTAGATCAATGATTGCTGGTGCTATTATCGGAGCTGCTATTAGTATGTTGGACCGAAAAACAAGAGAACATACGGTTAACGGTTTGAAAAGGGCAAAGGATACTGTTCAATATTACGCAACACATCGAGACGAATTACAAAGTATGATTGAACAAAAAATTCAACAAGTTCAAAAGCTTTATGAAACAACTCAAGATAATGTTAGCTTTATTAAAGATAAAATTGGTGAAGTAAAAGAAATTCCAGTAGCTGTACAAGATATTATGGAAGAAACGAAAACAACTTTTACAAAACCGGTGAACTAATCGTTAACGAGTGAAAGGAAGTGAGTAAGATGGTGAGTGAGGGAAAAAATATCCCAGACAAAAAAGGTCTACACTACATCACTTCTTTTCTTTTTCCTGAAAAGACAAAAGTGGATATTACTACGTTCAAAGGTTTATTACAAGATTTAATCTTACGCATGTATTCTGTGGATGTGTCAGGGTTAGGTGCACAATTAGCCTATTTCTTTTTACTATCCTTTTTCCCACTTTTAATCTTTTTAGTGGCCTTGCTTCCGTTATTAAATTTAAATCAGGAGAATGTGTTTGACTTTTTGCAAAGTGTTGTCCCAACAGAAGTATTTTTGTTAACTCAAGGAACACTTGTTGAGATATTAACAAGTAACAAAAATGGTGGCATTTTATCATTAAGTATTATAGGTACAGTGTGGTCTGCATCAAGAGGTGTGGATGCATTAATTAAAGCATTAAACGAAGCTTATGATACAAAACCAAAACACAGTATCGTTGTCCGTGCGTGGTCAATCGTTTTCACAATTGCATTGGTTACGATTGTGTTAATTGCATTAACAATACCAATTTTTGGTTTAAGGTATGGTTATCAGTTCTTTCTCTATTTGGGGGTTGAAGAGTCATTTATCACAGTATGGACATATGTTCAGTGGATACTTCCTCCTTTTCTTATTTTTATTGTGCTTCTAGTAATTTACTGGATAGTACCGAATACAGATCCACGATTAAAACTACTTAGTGTTTTACCAGGAACAATATTTTCTACAATTGCATGGGTTGTATTAATTTATGCTTTTTCATTCTATATTAACAACTTTGGAAATATTTTTTCTACTTATGGAAGTATCGCAAGTGTCATTGTATTAATGCTATGGTTATATTTCACTGGAATGATCCTAATTTTTGGAGGGTTATTGAATGCAACTTTTCAAAAACGAAGGTTGGCAATGAAGGCAAAAAGGAAACAAAATAATATGAAATAAGAGCTTTCGCAAAGTGTTTACAGTTGCGAAAGCTTTGTTTATTTAGAAGAATTCAGATGAAAATAAAGAGTAGCACGGTAAATCCTGTTGAATTAAGTTTTTATTTAATTTGTCTTGCATTCATTAAGTATCGGTGTATAATAATGACTAGTTGACTGGAAATGGAATTTGGTCATTTGTTTGGAGGGATGCTTGTGGATCGTAAACAGGAAATATTACTTGGTGCAGCAAAGTCTTTTTCTATGTTTGGATATAAGGCTACGACTATGGAGCAAGTTGCCAAAATTGCTAACGTTGGTAAAGGAACCATTTATAACTTCTTTACGAACAAAGAAGAACTATTGCAAGAAGTGGTAATCTCAATGATTCGAGACATGAAAACAGAAGCAGATAAAACAATGTTACCTAGTGCTAGTTTTATAGAAAATGCACACAATGGGTTAATGAAAATGCTTCAGTTTCGAGAACAGCATTTATTGTTTGCGAAGTTAATCGAGGAAGAGAAGGCAATCCAAACACCTGCTGTAAAGCAAATGCTTATGAAAGTCGAGGAAGAGATTGTTACGTACTTAGCAGAAAGAATAAGAGTAGGAATTCAGAAAAATGAGATTCGACCTTGTAAACCAGAACTAGTTGGTTATTTACTGTTAAAGTCATACCTAGCAATGGTAGTCGATTGGCATCTAACTCACGAAGAAGCCTTGCATGAGGATGAGATTTTGGACTTATTTAAAGAAACCATATTTAGAGGTATTGCCACAGCACCTTAAAAATTTGTTTTCATAACGAAAACAAATTTTTTATCCAATAAAATGACTGAATTACGAAATTGGTCACTTAGTATTTAGGGAGATGATATTTTGTTTAAAGCAGAATGGTTTAAAATATTTAAAACGAGAAAAATGCTCGTTGCTATTATTGCTATTTTATTTATTCCTGTTTTATACAGTGGTATGTTTCTTTGGGCATTCTGGGATCCATATGCAAACTTAGATAGTTTGCCAGTTGCCATTGTCAACGAAGACAAGGGTGCTGAGCTTGAAGGAGAACAACTTACCCTTGGTGATGAATTAACCAAGAAACTGATAGATAGTAAACAATTTAAATTTACAGAAGTCGATGCAGATGAAGCCGAGGAGCAATTAAAGGATCGTAATTATTATATATTAATTAATATTCCTGAAAACTTCTCACAACATGCAACGACATTACTCGATGAGAACCCTGAAAAGTTAACGATTGAATATATACCAAACGAAGGTTATAACTTTTTAAGTGCTCAAATCGGTGAAACTGCAATGGAACGTATTAAGTCAGAAGTAAATGCTCAAGTTTCAAAAACATATGCGGAAAAACTGTTTGCATCGATTACTGAATTAGGAGACGGTGTAACGGAAGCCGCGGATGGAGCGAGTCAAATCGATGACGGTGCACAACAAGTTACAGATGGTGCAGAAGATTTACAAGGGTATTTAGAACAACTTGCAGCAAGTACAATTGATCTATCGGATGGGTCAAAAACTTTAAAAGAAGGTACTCAATCTGCTGCAGTAGGATCTACTCAATTATTAGAAGGTATTAAACAGATCCAAAATGGTACAAGCCCATTATTAAACGGTGCAAATGCCGCAAGTGCTGGTGCCGAACAATTGAAACAAGGTGTAACAGACTATACAAATGGAGTTGCCCAATTATCTGAAGGACAAAAATTAGTTACTACTGGTGGACAAGAGTTAGCAGACAACCTACAATTACTCGCTGATGGGACAAAAGGTCTGGATGATAATATTTCGACTTTAGCAGCAGGCTCTCAAAGTGTAACAACTGGAATTGAACAATTATCAGCTGCATTACAACCAGTGTTAGCTAGCTTACCTGAAGAAAATAAACAAGAGCTAATACAAACATTAGCAAAACTTCAAGCAGGCAGTACTCAAGTTAGTAACGGACTAGGTCAGCTTAAAGAAGGTACAACTGGAATTGATGATAACATTTCTGCATTATCTCAAGGTGCTAACAAATTAAACGAAGGTCATCTTGGAATTACTGCAGGCATTAACAAACTAATGGATAATTCAAGTGCATTAGTAGAAGGTGCAGCAGGTCTAGCGAATGGTAATGCTTCACTAGCGGATGGATTACAATTACTTGCAGATGGAACTAATAGTGCAGTAGTTGGAGCAAATGACTTATCAACAGGTCTTAACCAATTACTAGATGGAACAAATCAATTAGCTGATGGGACATCGCTCCTTTCAGAAAAATCAGGTGAACTAGCTCAAGGTTCAACTGCATTAGTTGATGGATCTAAAGAGTTAGCAGATGGTACATCAACTTTATCTCAAAAACTTTCAGAGGCTAGTGGAAAAGTAGATATTGATGTGTCAGATGATAACTATGAGATGGTAGCCGCTCCTGTTCAAGTAGAAAAAACAGCAGTTAATCACGTACCGAATTATGGGTCAGGATTTGCGCCATATTTTATTTCTCTAGGATTATTTGTTGGTGCGCTATTAGTCTCAATTGTATTCCCATTAGTAGAGCCGGCAATTCGCCCAACAAGTGGTTATAAATGGTTTATTAGTAAAGTTTCTGTATTAGCTGTAATTGGTATTATTCAATCAATTATTACAGCTTTAGTAGTAATCTTAGCTTTAGGATTAGAAGTAGACAACTTGCCATTATTCATTGTTACATGTATTTTGACAAGCTTTACTTTCCTAGCAATTATTCAGCTACTAGTATCTGTTTTAGGTGACCCTGGTAGATTTATTGCGATCTTAATCTTAATTCTACAATTAACAACAAGTGCTGGTACTTTCCCATTAGAGCTTGTACCAAGCCAATTGCATATTTTCAATACGTTCTTACCAATGACGTTCTCTGTACAAGCATTTAAATCAGTTATCTCAACTGGAGATACTTCTTTCTTAATGTTTAACTGGTCAATTTTAGGAATTTACTTAGTAGCATGCTTAGCTTTAACATTAGGCTACTTTGCAATTCTATTTAAGAAACGTCATTCACAACAAGTAGAAGCTTAACAAGTAAAAAGGATTCTCGAGTATAAATTCGAGAATCCTTTTATTTTAGTAGTGTAATAGATTTAACCTATGATAATTAGAATACACGTTCAGCGTATTGAGAAAGTTTTTCTAATGATGATTTTTCAACATCTGCATGTAATGAGTTACCATGAGAGTCCATTGTAACTACAGCAGTGAAATCTTGAACTGTTAAGTGCCACATAGCTTCTGGAATACCAAACTCTTGTAAATCTACTCCATCTACAGATTTAATACAGTCAGCATAGTATTGAGCAGCCCCACCAATAGCATTTAGATAAACACCACCGTGTTCTTTTAATGCAGCAAGAGTTTTCGGCCCCATACCACCTTTACCAATTACAGCGCGGATACCGAATTTTTTCATAATATCGCCTTGGTATGGTTCCTCACGAATTGAAGTAGTTGGACCAGCAGCTTTTACAGTCCAGTTACCGTTTTCGTCTTTTGCCATAACTGGCCCGCAGTGGTAAATTACTTGACCATTAAGATCAACCGGTGCATCATGACTCATTAAGTGATGGTGGATCGCGTCACGACCAGTGTACATACGACCACTGATTTTTACAACGTCTCCAACTTTTAGCTCACGGATTTGTTCTTCTGTGATAGGTGCTCTTAATTCAACTACTTTATTTTCTGATTCTGTTTCTGTTTTTGGCTCATCACGGAAAGTGATTCGTTCACCATCTTGGTAATGCCATTTGTTAATTTCACCTGTTGTTGCGTCGATATCAATTGCCATACGACGGTATGCCCAACAGTTATAAGCAACAGACACGAAGAATGAAGCTGGAAGACGGTGACCTACACCAATTTTACAACCAAGTAATGTTGCTTCACCACCGAAGCCCATTGTACCTACACCAAATGTGTTAGCTTTTTCTACAATATATTCTTCTAATTTTGCAAGATCTTCATTTGGATTCACGTCATCAACGTGACGGAATAATTGATCTTTTGCAAGGTCATATCCAGAAGAACGATCCCCACCAATACCAACTCCGATGAAACCTGCAGAACATCCTTGTCCTTGTGCTTGCCATACAGAATGAAGGATACATTTACGAATCCCATCAAGATCACGACCAGCGCGACCAAGGCCTTCTAATTCACAAGGTAAGCTATATTGGATATTTTTATTTTCACAACCGCCACCTTTTAGAATTAGTTTTACCTCTATGTAATCGTTTTCCCATTGTTCAAACTTAATAACAGGGAAGTTCTCACCTAAGTTGTCTCCACTGTTTTTACCTGTTAAAGAATCAACTGCATTTGGACGTAATTTTGCGTCTTTAGAAGCTTGTACAATTGCATTTTTGATTGCAGCTTTGATTTCTAATTGGTTTACGCCAACAGGAGTTTTAACTTTAAATGTTGGTAAACCTGTATCTTGGCAAATTGGAGACACATTATCTTCTGCCATAACAATATTATTTGTAATTGTTCCTAAACTCATTGCAGCACGAGTACCAGCATTTTCAGCATCTTTTGCTTTTTTAATTGCTCGGCGTACGTCGGTCGGTAAGTTTGTAGATGTTTCACTCACTAAATCATAAAGACTTTTTTCTAAAGTCTGTAAATAAGAAGTTGCCACTTTTGACATTATTCAGTACCCCCTAAATAGTTTGAAAAATTTTTACCATCTTTTATTATACCTTTTTAAATCTATGAAAAAAAGACTCGCAACATTATATAATCATTAAATAAAAAACAACAGAACCAATTTAGATTCTGCTGCTTAGGTTATTGCTCTGATAGTTTGTCGCGATTGTTAAAAAGCTCAATTTTCTCTTCAACATCTGTAATCATTTGGATTAAACGGTCAATGTCTTCAAGACTTGTCGTTTCAGGGTCAATGGATTCTAAAACCTCTAGGAACATTTGAAGACGTTCTTTTAAATAGCTGAGTTGTTGATCTTTATCTGTTATGGATTTGCTCATTTTTTACTTCACCTCATAAAGTTTGTAACAGCGATAATTATAGCATGTACCATTAATGTAATAAGAATAAGTATTTAAGAAAGTTTGAAGATTTTTCGAAAAAAATTTATCAGAATATTTACAATATTTAAATAATGTGGTAAAGTAATAACAAATATTACAAAGGAGCTGGTCAAAGAAAAGATACTCACTCAAAAACGAAAAGGAGGGAGTTTAAACAGTTTTCGGCGATCATTGCTGAATTTGTAGTTTAAAAAATGATAATGGTGATAATAATGATGTAACCCTAGTGAATGAATTCGATCATTGCTAGGGTTTTTTAGTGTGGATTTTTTTACTTTTTCTACCCTTACGAAATTATTAAAGTAAAGTTTGATGGGCAAATAATCTTTTGAACTTGGCCAATAACATGTCTAGAGTGGCTAAATAGTCTATAAAAATGGCTAATAACTGTGGGATAAGATGCAAAAGAGGTAGTAGTTGGCAAATATACATAAGAAATCGGCTAAAAACTCGTGCAGAATGGCGAATAAGTACATAAAACTGGCCAATAACTGCCTTTGGAAATGAAAGAGAGAATTCGTCGGCAAATAAAATTTGGCTAAAAAATAAGATGATTTCCGAGAATGATGTGTTAACATATTTAAGATTACAACTGATGCTCGGAGGATAAAAATGAATATAGCAGTAAGAAATGAACAACGAAGATTTTGGACGTTGGTCATCATCGTATCAATTTCAGGATTTTCTCAAGGGATGATTCTTCCCCTCATTTCTATAATTTTCGAGACTGATGGTGTTTCTTCTACTATTAATGGATTAAATGCTACCGGCTTATACATAGGTACTTTATTAATATCACCTTTTGTTGAACAACCATTAAGGAAATTTGGATATAAACCAATTATTATTACGGGTGGAGCGATTGTATTTCTATCATTACTAATGTTCCCTTTATGGAAGCATGTGATGTTCTGGTTTATTTTACGCCTATTAATTGGAATTGGGGATCATTGTTTACACTTTGCTACTCAAACGTGGCTAACGAGTTCTGCACCTGAAGGAAAACTGGGAAAAAGTATGGCAATCTATGGGTTATCATTTGGCGTTGGATTTGCTGTAGGTCCATTAATGACACCACTTGTTCGAGTATCTGAATCATTACCTTTTATTGTTTCTTCCATATTATGTTTAATGGCATGGACACTTGTCTTCTTTATACAAAACGAACACCCTGCAGTTCTTAAAGGAGATGCAAAAGAATCGAATAGTTTCACAAGATATAAACTGTCATTTAAATATGCATGGGTAGCTTTTTTACCACCATTTGCATACGGCGTATTAGAAACGTCCTTAAATGCACTTTTTCCTGTTTATGCACTAAGATTGAATTTTGATGTTGTATTAGTAGCAATCATTATTTCTGCGTTTTCAATAGGTGGAATTATTACACAAGTTCCAATAGGGATATTAGGAGATCGAATTGGTAGAAGAAAAGTTTTATTAGTTGCTTTAATAACAGGCAGCGTTGTGTTTGGAATTGGAAGTCTATTGGAGTATTCTGAAATGCTTATAGGCGTTGTTTTTTTAATAAGTGGGATGTTCCTTGGGTCAATCTTTTCTTTAGGTATTACATACATGGCTGATCTTACGCCGAAAGAATTATTACCTACTGGGAACTTACTTTGTGGAATCTTCTTTAGTTTGGGTAGTTTATTAGGTCCATTTTTAGGTGGATTATATTTACAAGTTGTAGAAGGGATTAGCTTCTTAATTTTTGTTTCTAGTATTTTGCTAATTATTTTTCTACTAGTATGGTTACCTGGTAAAAAAGTTAGTTGTATTAAATAAAAGTTGATTTAGGATAATAAAAGGGCTCTATACGAGGATTCTCGAGTAGAGCCCTAAATGTTTGTTATGGAAGTTGTTTAATGATTCTATTCTTTAATAGTCTGAGCATTTAATGCTTTAGAACGTCTATGATTGATTTCTGATTGCACAAATAGTATTAAGAATAGAATTGTGAGTATATAAGCAAATACGTCACCGTAATTTGTATAAAAAGTTTTTTGTTCTGTTATGAATGTATCCCCTACAATATATTCTCTTTTGTTTACACCGCTTATTGCATTAATTTGGCCATATGGTGTAACGATTTGAGCAATCCCTGATGTTGAGCCTGTTGCAATGGCTACATGATTCTCGACAGCTCTAAAAACAGCATCGCTTGCTGCGAAGTAAGGGAACTGTTGATTTCCTTCAAAATCATCATCAGCAGGGATCAACATTAACCTAGCACCATTTTTTGCATAGTTTTGTATAATTGTTGGATCATGACGATCCCAGCAAACAGCTAATGCCACTTTCCCGTGCTTTGTTTCATAAACTGGATAATTTCTAGGGCCAGGTGAGAACCCATATTCTTCTTCCCCTGATAAAATAAATATTTTAGGAGTTTTTCCAATCTCATTACCATCTTGATCAATCATTAATGCTGTATCATACAATGTGTTTTCATTTTGCCATACTACATCAGTAATAATCGATGTATTTAGAGTCCTGGCTAATTTCTTTAAATTACTATAAATTTCATCATCACTTAAGTCCATAAATTCATTTTCGCCCCAAACAATAAAATCCACTTGTTTCTCAGCGATTATTTCTTTGGAAAGACTAGCGTTTACATCAAATATCGCCTTTTTCATTTCCTCGGTATCGGCTAAATAGCCATCTCCACCTTTTAAATTTGAACCTAAGGAAGTAATGGAAGGATCTTGGTTAATTAAATCCACTGTAGCACCGATTGAAATAGGCTGAGAGCTTAAAAGAGTTTCGGTTGAACTTAAAACGATTTTGCCGTATATATAATTCCCAATAGGTAGTAATAGTAAAATACAAAGGAGAATCAGCTTAGATTTTCTCTGCTGTTTGAAAAGAATCAACTCAAAAATGATTACATTTGTTAATACAATCAAGAATGATAACCCGATAAAACCGGTCACCGATAATATTTGTAAGTTTTCGGGGAAAGTCCATTGGGATTTTGGTAAGAGCTCTATCCACCATTCTTTTGTCACTGGTAATACAGTTTTTACCCATTCTAATACACTAAAAGCAATTGGAATAGAAAAAATACTATACCATTTGGTTATACGATTTTGCATGTTGTAGCCAATTTGGAAAACAAAGCCGTAAAAGAACCCGCCAGCAATCATAATAAAGTAACCTGAAATAGACAGCACTGATGGATACCATAAATGTGTACCGATTGACCAAATGATACAAGCAACATTGATCATGAAATATTGATGCTTAGGTGACTGATTTTTAAGTGCGAATAAAAGAGGGACAAACCCAATCCAGGCAAGGAACCATAAATCATAGCTCGGCATACATAGAAACAGTAAAATACCGGAAAGTATTGCTAGTATGTAGGATAAATACAATCTCATAGCTAGTTTAGCCTCCATTTAGTAATTAGCTCATTCACTATATTACTAGATTGTGGAAATCATTTATACCGATATTTATTAAATATTACTAAAATTATGGTCCAATATTACCATGAAAAAAGGTATTGCAAAGAGTTATTCCTTTGCAATACCCATTGAGTTAAGGGAAGTATTTAATTAAGATAATCGATTTCGATAATCCTCATAACCGAAACGACGGATGACTTTTACGCCCTCTTCTTCATTGTATAAGCAGATGCTTGGTAAGTTAACACCATTAAACATATGGTTTTTTACCATTGTATAATGAGCCATATCTGTGAAGACAACTTGGTCTCCTGCTTTTAATGGTTGATCGAAGGAGTAATCTCCAATCACATCACCAGCAAGACATGTCATACCACCTAAACGATATGTATGTTCTTTATCGTTTGGCGTACTTGCTCCAATAATTTGTGGACGGTATGGCATCTCCAAAACGTCTGGCATATGACATGTCGCAGAACTGTCTAGGATAGCGATATCCATTCCATTTTTCACTACATCTAGAACTGTTGTCACTAAATAGCCAGTATTTAAAGCGATTGCTTCTCCAGGCTCTAAAATAACATGAACATCATACTTCTCTTTAATGTAGTTAATAAGATTAACTAATTTATCCACATCGTAATCAGGACGAGTAATATGGTGACCTCCACCAAAGTTTACCCATTTCATTTGATGTAAATAAGGACCGTACTTCTCTTCGAAGTGTGGTAGGATACGTTCTAATACATCAGAGTTTTGCTCACACATAGCATGGAAATGAATCCCCTCTACACCATCTAATTCATCAGGACGGAATTGGTCAAATGGAATTCCTAAACGAGAGTTTAATGCACAAGGGTCATATAACTCTGTTTCAACTTCAGAATATCCAGGGTTAACACGTAATCCGATAGAAACGTGCTTATCTAAGCTTTGAACTTTTTCTTTGTATTTATTTAGTTGATCAAAAGAATTAAAAACGATGTGATCAACGTATTTTAAATACTCGTCAATTTCATGCTCAGCGTAAGCTGGTGCGTATGCATGTACTTCTTTACCAAACTCTTCATAGCCTAAACGCGCTTCAAATAAAGAGCTTGATGTAATTCCTTTAAGGTACTGGCCAACCATTGGAAATGTTGAAAACATTGAAAATCCTTTTAAAGCAAGTAAAATATCGCAGCCAGTTCGATCTTGTACAGATTTTAAGATTTCTAAATTACGTTTTAACAGGCGCTCGTCCACTATATAACTAGGAGATGGCACTTGTTTCCAATCAATTTGTTTCATTTATTTAACCTCTTTTTCAAGTTCAAGGTCGATTAATTCAGGATTGAAGCTTTCTTGCCATGGTAGTCCCCATTTATTTAGTGCTTCCATGAATGGATCTGGATCGAACTCTTCTACATTATATACACCAGGTTTTTGCCATGTGCCATTCATAACAAGCATAGCACCAATCATAGCTGGTACACCTGTTGTGTAAGAAATCGCTTGAGATCCAACTTCACGATAACATTCTTCGTGGTCACAAACGTTATAAACATAGTAAGTTTTTTCTTCACCATCTTTAATTCCGCGAGCAATAATACCAATGTTTGTTTTCCCTTTAGTACGTGGTCCAAGAGAAGCTGGATCTGGTAATACCGCTTTTAAGAATTGAAGTGGTTGAATCATTTTTCCTTCAAATTCAATCGGTTCGATTGAAGTCATCCCAACGTTTTCTAAAACGTTTAAGTGAGTGATGTATTTTTGAGAGAAAGTCATCCAGAAACGAATTTGTTTAATTCCAGTAATGTTTTTTGCTAAAGATTCTAATTCTTCATGATATAGAAGGTACATATCTTTAGGTCCGATTTCAGGGAAGTTATATACTTCTTTAAACTCTAAAGGCTCAGTTTCAACCCAATCGCCCTCTTTCCAGTAACGACCATTTGCAGTAATTTCACGAATGTTAATCTCTGGATTGAAGTTTGTAGCGAAAGGATAACCGTGGTCACCAGCATTTGCATCTAAAATATCGATATAGTGAATTTCATCAAAATAATGTTTTAATGCATATGCACTGAATACACCTGTTACACCTGGGTCAAATCCGCTACCAAGTAGTGCAGTAAGACCTGCTTTTTCGAATTTCTCTTTATATGCCCATTGCCATTTATATTCAAATTTAGCTGTTTCAGGTGGCTCGTAGTTTGCTGTATCTACATAGTGAACACCTGTTTCTAAACATGCATCCATAATTGTTAAGTCTTGATATGGTAAAGCAACGTTAATTACCACATCTGGTTTAAATCCATTGATTAATTCAACAAGTTCGTTCACATTATCCGCATCTACTTGTGCAGTATGGATAATGGTTTTACCGCCGTCTAATTTTTCTTTTAATGCGTCACATTTTGACTTCGTTCGACTAGCGATCATAATCTCTTCGAACACTTCTGAATTTTGTACACACTTGTGTACCACTACGCTAGCTACACCGCCAGCACCAATAATCAATGCTTTACCCAATTCCTTATTACCTCCTTAGGTTCCAAAACATAATTAATGCAAATTAAAGAAGTTTTGCACAATAAAACAGATTATACAGAAATATTTTTTTCGTATCAATTACTTTTCTATAATTTTTTGGGCGAATATTATAAGAATTTCTATTAATAGTTCACCAGGCAATCTTTTGTTAAAATAAGTATAAACCAAAACATAAGTTTTATGTTTTATCACGACTTTATAGTTTTGGTTGAATGGAAATTATATTGTTTTGATTGGGAGAATAGAGTTGGAGAAAAAGAATATTAAGCAAGTTAATATAAATGCTTCTTCAGGGTCAATCATTATGGCAGTGGGTATTTTTTTATTAGGTGCGATACATCAATTCTCACTAGTTGAACATAGTTTGGGAAAATATCTTTCTTTAACTTTGCTTTTGGTTTGGCTGGTAATGGTAGGGCTTTTTTGTTTCGCACTGACAAACAAGAACTATCGAGATGAGTACCTAAATTATTCTATTAAATATTTTGGAGCAGGCACATGGATTGCAGGAACATCGGTCATCTGTATTTTGATAAATTTCCGATTTCCTGAATTATTTAGAGGAATATGGATTGTCTCCTATATAAATATAGTAGGTTGGCTTTTTTTTATTGGTTGTTCAATTTATCATCTATTAAATATTATTAAAACAAATTCAATTCAAGATGTTCATGGGATTATTTTACTATCAACTGTCAGTACGCAATCGATTGCTTGTTTATTGTTAAATGTTTTTAATCCGATGCGATCAGTTATTTTAATGATTATTTGTTTAGGTGCAAGTTTTTACATTGTATCAATTTTATTGATATTTAAACGATTTTTAATGAAGAATAAAGATATTCACGAGTGGAAAAATACTGATTGTATCATTCATGGTGCTTTATCGATTACAGGGCTTTCATTAACACAATCCCAATTGCTATCTGTTGAATTGATTGTTAGTTTTTGGTTTATAGTATTTGGGTTATTTATCTTTGTCGAGTTAATGGAAATAAAAAGAGCACTCTCAAGGATTAGGGAGTTTGGTATTGGAAATGGCCTATTAGTATACGACATATCACAGTGGGCAAGGAACTTTACTTTTGGTATGTTCTACTACTTTACGTTTAACATGATCAATACTTTTGATGGGGAAATGAATTTTTCTTTTCAAATATGGATTATGGATTTGTTAGCTTGGGTTGTATTAGCCTTACTAATTATTGAACTAACATTATTACTAAAATCTAAAGTGAAACGCACTTCTTATTAGGGGGGCGTTTTTTTATTTCACTTACTCAGATAAGTCTGATTCATCATAAAGAACTACACACTACAATTACTCAGAAAAAATCGAAATATTGTTCTAGCATTTATAGAACAGATTTGTTATAATGATTATAGAACAGATTTCGCTAACATAATCAGATTGGAGGCTGAAGAAAAATGATTCAGATTGAACCAGACTCAGAAATACCGATTTACACGCAATTAACCAATCAAATCATAGAAGATATAGCACGAGGTAACATAAAACCTGGTGACTCACTACCTTCTGTTAGGTCTTTTGCAGCTGATCTTGGTGTTAATATGCACACCGTAAATAAAAGCTATCATGAACTTGAGAAGAAAGGGATCATACAAATCGTTCCTAAATCAGGTGCAGTAATTGCAAAACATGAAAAAGTGGATTTGACAACTTATGAAAAATTAAAAGGAGTCATGAGGCCACAAATTGCTGAAGCAATCGTATCTGGGATGAAAGACGAGGAAATACATCAACTAGTCAATACCATCATTTCAGAATTAAAGGATGATCAAACAAACCAATAATTTAAAGGGGGAAAAATCATGCCGGTTTCGTTAGTCCTTAGTATATTCATCATCTTATTCCTTACTATTGTACAAACGGTAATACCTTATTTAGTGAAAAGGACTGTGGTATTTGGAGTAACAATTCCAGAACAATATATCCGTGAACAAAAACTAAATCAATATAGAAAACAATATTCTTTTATTACATTTATAGTAGCAGTGCTCTTATTAATCGGTTTTGTTATATGGGCACTTACTAATCAATTAAACGAAGAACAAATTGTAATAGTAGGAACTTTTATTGAATTTGGCATTATCTTCATAAGTTTATCGTTGTATTTTTATTACCATGGCAAGATTAAGCAATTAAAGCAGAAGAGTAAATGGACTGAGAAGTTAAAACAAGTAAAGGTAACAGACTTATCAGTTCGCACCCAAGATGAAATGCTACCATGGTATGCCTATTTGTTACCTATGATCATAACAATCGGATTAATTATCTATACAGTGATGAATTACAATTTGTTACCTGAAAATATTCCAACACATTGGGGAATTACGGGGGAGCCAGATGCATTTACAAAGAAAACACCATTTTCAGCAGTTCAAATGCCAGGGTTTTTATTGTTAATGCAAATAATGTTTGTGGGGATTCATGTAGCGACAAAAAATTCAGGCATTAAGTTAAGTGCTACAAATGCACATTTATCTAAGAGACGACAGTTAGGGATGCGTAAATATACTAGTTGGTTATTATTCTTTGTAGTATTTGCTATGACAATACTCTTTACGTTTTTCCAATTAACAACGATTCACCCAAATGTATTTGATGGAACGCTATTACAACTCATCATTCCTTTTGGATTTTTAGTTCTAATCCTACTATCTACAATTCTATTTGCTGTAAAGGTTGGTCGTTCAGATAAAGAAGATATTGTAGTTGAGGGGGATATAACGGATATTGATGAAGATCGTTATTGGAAAGGTGGACTATGGTATTTCAATAAAAATGACCCTTCAATATTTGTAGAGAAACGTTTCGGTGTTGGCTACACCCTAAATTTTGCTAATCCAATAGGTTATTTAATCGTGTTTTTACCGTTAGCCATTATCATCTTAGTTTCATTTTTCTTAAACTAAATCCTTATAGAGGTGTTTAAAATGAAAAAAGATTTGAAGGTTTCACTTTTATTAGCTGCTATTTGTTTTGTTGGTGGATTGTTCTTAGTCCCGTATCAATTCAAAAGTTTACAATCAATGCTACCTGAAGAATTTCAAGCAGCTATAGATTCTCTAACGATGCCATTCCCAATAATTATGATCATAAGCGCTATTCAGTTAGCAGTTGTGTCATTCATTATCTCATATATAGGTATTAAATTAGCACGTAAAGTAGGGTTTACACTTCCTGTATTAGATTCATTAATGAAGAAAGAAAAGGTACAATTCAATAATTCTGGGGTTATCTTAGCTATTGTGTTTGGAGTGATTACAGGTTTTGCGATTATTGGGGCAGATCGTTTTTACTATCAACATAAGATAGAGGCAATCGCTCAAGCAAATCCAGAGTTTTCTTGGCTTGGTTTAGTAGCAGGTGTATTGTATGGTGGAGTGTTTGAAGAATTACTTATGAGATTACTATTTATGAGTTTAGTAGTTTGGATCTTTATGAAAATTACTAGAAAAAACTACGAAACATTAAATAGTATCTTTTTCTGGTTAGCGATTATTTTAGCAGCAGCATTATTTGCTATAGGGCATTTTCCAGCTACAGAAGCTGTCTTTGGGGAATTAAATACGACATTAATAATAAGAAGCTTCTTATTAAATGGTCTTGGTGGAATCTTCTTTGGATATCTCTATTGGAAAAAAGGGTTAGAATATGCAATATTGGCCCATATGTTTACGCACATCTCCATGCAACTAATCTGGATCCCTATCCTATATTAATAAAAACTTCCTACTTGTTAGATTACTAGAACAAGTAGGAAGTTTTTTTGTTAATGAGTAGTTGTAGCATCGCCAATTGGAAATTCTTCTTTCTTTTGTTGTTTCTTTAACTTTTTCAAGTCAAAGCGGATCCATAATGAGATACATAATGAAATCCCAATTAAGAATGAGAATAAGTAGAATACTGGCACATAGCTATTTGTTGCATTTCGAATTGAAGTTACGATCATTGGTCCGAAGATTCCACCTAATGACCAAGTAGTTAATAGGTATCCATGAATAACACCTAATTGTTTTGTACCAAATAAGTCACTCGCAAATGCTGGAAGATTTGAGAAGCCACCACCATAACAACTAACAACAAGGAAGATGAATAATTGGAATAAGATCACATTTGTTGTAAATGGTAATGTCACGAAAGTAATTAATTGAATTACAAAGAATATTACAAATACGTTATGACGACCAATATAATCTGAAGCTGCTGCCCAAAGTAAGCGGCCACCTCCGTTAAATAAGCCCATTAATCCAACCATTGCAGCAGCACCTGCTACAGATAATCCTACAATTTCTTGTGCCATTGGTGAAGCAACAGAAATCATCATAATACCAGCTGTTACATTTACTAAGTGCATTGACCAAAGCATCCAGAAGTGTTTTGTTTTTACAGCTTCTCTAGCTGAAAGTTGAGCCATTGGTTGAATACCTTTAGAAGATGTAGCGTATTTATCACCAGAAGTATTACCAACTGGTGGTGCGATATAAAGTGCACCAAGAATCATTAATACAAAATAACTAATACCTAAAATAAAGTAAGTATTTGAAATGCCGACTGCTTCCATTAAATACGTTGCGACTGGAGCTGTTATTAATGCACCTGATCCAAAACCAAGTACTGCCATACCAGTTGCTAGTCCTCTGCGATCAGGGAACCATTTTACTAATGTAGATACTGGAGCTATGTAACCAATCCCCATACCTAAACCACTTAAAAGACCATATGTTAACCAATACAGGACAACAGAATCTGTTAGGATTGCAACACCAGCACCTGCTTGTCCAACTCCAAAAAGTAAAGCAGCAATCATTGCGGATTTACGTGGACCCATTTTTTCTACTAAACTACCAAACAATGCAGCAGCAAAACCTGCTAGACCCATCATAATCGTAAAGGCGATTGTTACCTGTGTCATATTCCAACCCATTTGTGCAGTAATTGGATTTTTATATACGCTGTATGCATATGCACCGCCAATGGATAAGTGTATCGCGATAGCGGAAAGTGCGATTAACCATCTATTTTTATTCATAATTTCTCTTTCAGCCCCTTATATTCTATCTGCAGGAATTTTTCGCGAATAATTCTTGTAATACAAGATAACACTTTTCAAAATGATATTGCAATAGTAAATTTTTAAAAAATGTTTTCTTTAAATAGAATTTTCATGTTCTAAAAGAGAAAAAATGTGAATATCTGTTTTATAACAGAAAGTGAAATCGATAGAGTAAACCCTATGAATATAGTGGTTTTAAGGTGGAATTCCAATTGGTACAGTTTGTAAAACAGTGAGAAAATAGAAAATAAAAGTACTAGTAAATAAATAATGATTTTTTCGAGAAAAAATTTTTAAGTAACTTATTTTGAAAGTTGGGGTCATAGGGGAATGTTATTCTGTGATACTATAAACCTTGTGAATAAAAATACAGCAATAATGAAAAAGGTAGTGATAAAATTCATTATCACCACCAATTTGTATTATTTATTTTTTAATAACAGTTTCGCAACAATCTCAACTCTTGCAGTTTGAGGGAACATATCGACTGGTTGAATATATTCAACACGATATAATTTGGTTAATTCCGCTAGATCCTTCGCAAAGGTTGAAGGATTACATGATGTATAAACGAAGCGTTTTGGTTTAATTTTTTGTACTGTTTTGATAAAGCTAGGTGCAAGACCAGTGCGCGGTGGGTCCACAGTGATTACATCAGGAATATATCCTTCTCGTCTCCACTTTTCAAGCCATTCTTCCGCAGTACCTGTATAATAACGAGCATGTTTAAAACCATGGTTACGAGCATTTTTCTTCGCATCGATAATACTTTCAGGTACAACATCCATTCCTCGTACATCTTTTGCATCTTTCGCTAGCCATAAACCAATTGTTCCAACACCACAATATGCATCTACCACAGATTCTTTTCCTGTGAGATCAGCAGCTTTCTTTATTTCATCGTATAAATGAACTGTTTGTTCAGGATTTAATTGGAAGAACGCTCGAGAAGATAGGTCAAATGCAAGTTCTCCAAGTTTTTCATGAATCGTTTCTTTCCCATACAGTACAATCGTTTCATCACCAAAAATGAGAGATGTTTTTTCACGGTTAATATTTTGAGTAATGGATACAATACTTGGATCAATTTTTAACATTCTTTCAATAAGTTCTTCTTTATGAGGTAGTTCTTTTCTAGTTGTCACAAGACAAACTTGTGTTTCACCTGTTGTTACACCTGTTCGTACTACAATTGTACGTATCAAACCATTTAAAGATTTTCCATCATAAATGGAGATGTTTAATTTTTGTAGGATTTTTCGAGTGCCAACCGTAATTTTTGATGTTAACGGGTGCTGTACTGCACAATCGTTAATATTTAATAATTTGTTTGTGCCTTCAGCAAAAAGACCTGCATAAACTCGTTTTCCTTCCTTTCGAACTTGGAAGGAGCTTTTATTTCTATAATGCCAAGGGTCGTCCATACCAATTGTAGGTCGTACATCTAAAGTATCTGCAATGGGTTTTACATATTTTTCGAGGGATTGAATGACCATATCACGTTTTTCTTTCAATTGCCCTTCGTATGTTAAATGTTGAAGCTGACAACCACCACACTCTGCATATACTGGACAGGCTGGTTCTTGGCGGAATTCAGAGGATTTACGAATGGTTTGTATTTCTGCTTCGGCAAAGTTACGTTGTACATTGGTAACTTTTACAGTAACTTCTTCTCCTGGCAATGCACCTTTTACAAAAACAACATTACGTTTGAAAAAGCCTACCCCTTCACCATTGATACCTAATCGTTTTATTGTTAATGGAAATTTTTGTCCAACTTCCATTGATATCGTATTGTTCAAGAGTTTTCACGTCCTTCATTATCACTATTTCTACATTATAACGAAGCAAAAGGTTAAAGCAAGTATGGTTAAATGTTCATAATATTTAATTAAAGTATTGTTTTTCATAAGTATTTTTACTCGCAATTACTTTGATATCGTGATATTGTTTTAGGCAATCGAATATTATTGTCCTTCGGGGTCGGGTGAAATTCCCAATCGACGGTGATGAAGTAATTCTAAGCCCGTGAGCTCATTCTGAGCAGGATTTGGTGCGAATCCAAAGCCGACAGTTAAAGTCTGGATGGGAGAAGGATGTAAGTGTAAAAAGCCATTAATTATTTATTGATGGTGTAATTTCTTATTGCATTTTTACATGACTCAGACACTCCCACTTATTTTATAAGTGGGTTTTTGTTTGCTATTTATTCTTTTTGAATGTATTTCAAAAAGGCTTTTTAGTCATGCAGCAAATAAAACTCTCCCAAACCTCTTAGGCAAATATTGCTTAAGAGGTTTTTATTTTCCGGTAATGGTTGCTTTTCTTTAAGGCAATAAGGAATGGGTGAGCTTTTAGTTCAAGGTAATGTAAGACACCAAATTTATTTATGAAAAATTTAAGTAGAGGTGAAGTTATGTTTACAGGGATTATCGAAGAAATAGGAAAAGTAACTGCAATTAATAAAGATTCAACAAGCATGGAACTGACACTACATTGTCCCAATATCTTAACAGATGCCCACTTAGGAGATAGTATTTCGGTTAATGGTGTTTGTCTTACAATTACCCACCTACAAGGAGAACAAATGACAGTTGATGTTATGCCTGAGACGGTTAAAGCAACGAATATACATCAGCTAAAAATTGGTGATCGAGTCAATTTAGAACGAGCAATGTCGGCAAACGGTCGTTTTGGAGGACATTTTGTGTCCGGACATGTTGATGGTTCAGGAATAATTCGTAGTATTAAACCGGTATCAAATGCGGTTTATATTGAAATTGAAATTTCCAACGAACTTGCTAATAACTGTATTCCAAGAGGGTCTATTACGATTGACGGAACAAGTTTAACAATTTTCAATGTGTCGGAGTCTAGTGTAACGATATCGTTAATACCACATACTCATAATGAAACAATTTTAGGAATAAAAAAGGTTGGTGACCAAGTGAATATTGAAACAGATTTACTTGGGAAGTATGTAAAACACCACTTACTAAATAGAGAAGAGAAGACAACAATTACATTAGATTTTTTAAGACAAAATGGATTTTAAGGTGGTGGATGTGGTGTTAAATACGATAGAAGAAGCAATAGTAGATTTAAAAGAAGGAAAAGTAATAATTGTTGTTGATGATGAAAATCGTGAAAATGAAGGCGATTTAGTTGTACTAGCAGAATTTGCAACGCCAGAAAATATTAATTTCATGGCTACTTATGGTAGAGGCTTAATCTGTACACCAATTTCAGAAGAACTAGCAGAAAGACTTCGACTGAATCCAATGGTTGAGAATAATACAGACAACCACCAAACAGCATTTACAGTGAGTATTGATCATGTTGAGACGACAACAGGAATTAGTGCACATGAACGTTCATTAACCATTCAACATTTAATAAATCCTAATGCTAAACCTGAGCATTTTCGAAGACCTGGACATGTTTTTCCACTTGTAGCAAAGCAGAATGGAATACTTGAAAGACGTGGACATACTGAAGCAGCCGTTGATTTAGCAATAACATGCAATAGTTTTCCTGCTGGAGTTATTTGTGAAATTATGGGAGATGACGGGACAATGTTACGTCTTGAAGGGTTACAAGAATATGCGAAAGTACATGATTTAAAAATAATTTCAATTGAGGATCTAGTGACATATCGTACAGTTAACAAAATGTAATTATTAAAAATAAAAAATACGAGCAATTAATATAGGAGGAAAATAAACATGGGTAAAATATTTGAGGCACAATTAATAGGTACGGAATTAAAAGTAGGAATCGTTGTTGGACGATTTAATGAATTTATCACATCAAAGTTAGTAGATGGTGCGTTGGATGGATTAAAAAGACATGGAGTAGACGAAGATAATATTGATATTGCATGGGTGCCAGGAGCATTTGAAGTGCCTTTTATCTCTAAACAAATGGCTGAAACTGGTAATTATGATGCCATAATTGGGTTAGGTACAGTTATTCGTGGAGCAACAACTCATTATGACTATGTAAATAGTGAGGCGGCAAAGGGAATTGCAAAAGTTTCTTTAGACACAAATGTTCCTGTCATTTTTGGACTTGTAACGACTGAAAACATCGAACAAGCAATTGAACGTGCTGGAACAAAAGCAGGTAATAAGGGATATGATTCAGCTGTATCGGCTATTGAAATGGCTAATTTGAAAAAATTGTTTAAATAAATTTGGGAAGGGGTTGTTATTGAATAACAACCCCTTTGTTTTATTCCTTTTTTGTTTTCAATGCATGATCCAACACTAAATTGTCTAGCGAATCAAATGTATACCCTTGCTTTTTTGCTTCTTGAATAAATTGTGGTAAACCTTCTGCATTATGTTTAGCTACAGTATGCATTAAAATAATTGCACCTGGATGTAATTGCTTCATTAGCTCATTATAAGCATAGTCTCCACCTTTTGTAGAGTTTCTATCCCAATCGAGGAAAGCGACAGACCAGAATATATGGCGATATCCGTGTTTATTGCCGACTTCTAATACTTTTTCACTAAATACACCTTCTGGAGGTCGAGCATAGTTAGTACGCTCAACGCCTGTATATTGCTTCAGTACTTCGTCGAACTTTTGCCATTGTTCAACCATCTTTTCTTCAGTAAGGTTTGCCATATTAGGGTGTCCATATGAGTGATTCCCAATAATGTGACCTTCTTTAATCATACGTTTCACCAAATCGGTTG
>DATMFE010000231.1:0-36174 GCA_035556295.1 Ureibacillus sp. | reverse complement strand
TAGTAGTGCTTGATAAAAGTCGAAGAGAAAGTTCATGCGTGTCGTTTTTTCAAGTAGCATTCATATCTCTCCAATCATATTTTGTCTATTGTATCATACTGTTTTTTAAGGATGCCTGTCAAGGTAATTCCCTTGAACAGTGGAGGATTTACTTTGCTAATCGTCTGCATTTGCTGATTGTTATATATGCTGTTTGCGGTTGTGTTTGGGGATTTGAGGTTAAGTTTGGAAGTTCATTACGCTAATAAACTTCAGTTTAAGCATCTACGAGTCTTTTCAGGAAAAAATCCAATTTGGTTTGTTAGGATATGGTGCAGCTATTTAAATATTACAGGTGAATTTCAAATCTGATTTGTCGTAGTGTGTTGTGTTTGTGTTTCTATGAAACATCTTTGGAGGTAATCTCAAAGGTTTTATCGCATAGAACCCTGCTATAAAACATTACGAGCTACTTTCCCACCTGTTTTGTTACATAGAGCCTTTCTATAAAGCATTTCAAGCTACTTTTTCACCTGTTTTGTCGCATAGCACTTCTGCCATACCTTCAAATTTCCTAAACTTGTCCTCATCGGAATCTACCTAGTTTACATAAACGCTCGTGGCCCAATTAAGGACAACGAGCGTTTCATTATTCTTCAATATTCTTTAATTCTTTTTCTAATCCTTCAGCAAATAATCCGTATACATAACGTTCTGCATCAAATGGTTGTAGATCATCCATCTTCTCACCTAATCCAATAAATTTCACTGGGATATGAAGTTTATTGCGAATAGCTAATACAATACCACCTTTGGCAGTTCCATCTAATTTTGTAAGAACGATTCCTGTCACGTTTGTTGCTTCTTTAAACATTTGAGCTTGAACTAAGGCATTTTGACCTGTCGTTGCATCAAGCGCAAGTAATACTTCGTGAGGTGCATCTGGTATTTCACGAGAAATGACACGATGAACTTTTTCAAGCTCTTTCATTAAGTTTACTTTATTTTGCAGACGGCCTGCAGTATCACAAATTAACACATCCGCACCGCGCTTTTTAGCTGCTCCAATTGCATCGTAAATGACAGCTGCTGGGTCTGAACCCTCTGATTGTTTAACAACTTCACAACCAACTCGGTCTCCCCAAACTTGTAACTGATCAATGGCACCAGCACGGAATGTATCACCAGCTGCTAACATGACTGTTTTTCCTTGTGATTTTAGACGGTGAGCTAGTTTCCCAATCGTTGTCGTTTTCCCAACACCATTAACACCTACGAATAAGATTACAGTTAATTCACCTTTTGGTTGCATATTTAATGACGTAATATTGTCTTCGCCATTTTCGTAAATTTCAACGAGTTTTTCTGAAATGATTGTTTGAATCCCTTCAGTGTCTTTAATGTTCTTACGCTGTACTTCAAAACGTAATTTGTCCATTAATTCCATGACTGTTTCAAACCCTACGTCAGCTTGAAGAAGAACTTCTTCTAATTCTTCAAAGAAATCCTCGTCCACTTTACGGTATCTCGCAACTAAATCATTTACCTTTGAAGTAAATGTATCGCGTGTTTTCGCTAAACCAGCTTTAAACTTTTGAGTTATGGACCATGCAGAAGGTTTCTTCTCCTGTATGACTTCCTGTTCAACTGGTGCGATTTCATTTTCAATTACTGGTTCCAAAGAAGTAACTTCACTTTGTTGAACTTCATCAGTTTCTAAAGTAGCAATCTTCTCTTCTTCTACTGATACTAGTTCTGTCGTGTCATCTTCTTCAACTACGGAACTTTCTTCATGCTCTTCTTGTCCCTGTTCTCGTTGTTGTTCTTCTTCACTACCCCATAATTTCTCTTTTAAACGTTTAAAAAAACTCATGCTTATACGCTCCTTTCACCAACAAGTACTGCTTCTTTTTCAAGTTTTACAGATACTAGTTTCGATACTCCAGATTCTTGCATTGTAATACCATATAAGACGTCAGCACCTTCCATTGTCCCTTTACGGTGTGTAATGACAATGAATTGGGTTTCACTACTTAATTTCTTTAGGTAGGCACTATATCGATCTACGTTCGCTTCATCCAGCGCAGCTTCAACTTCGTCTAATATAACAAATGGTACAGGACGAGTATTTAATATTGCAAATAGTAAAGCGATTGCAGTTAATGCTCTTTCTCCACCTGATAATAAGCTTAAACTTTGTAGTTTTTTACCCGGAGGTTGTGCCACAATTTCAATTCCTGTTTCCAATATATTCTCTGGATCAAGTAAAACTAAGTCAGCTTGGCCACCGCCAAACAATTCTCTAAATACTTGTTGGAACTGACTACGAATCATAGTAAAGGACTCGTCAAATCTTGTAGACATTTCCTCATCCATTTCTTTAATGGCTTCGTGCAATGTATCTTGAGCTTCAAGTAGATCGTTACGCTGTTCAGTTAGGAACGTATGACGTTCTAATACACGATCGTACTCTTCAATTGCTGTTAAATTGACTGGCCCAAGTTCTTCTATTGATTGTTTCAACAATTTTACTTTTCGTCTGATTGTGTCGACATCTTCAATTGAAATTGCTATTTCTTTAGCAGATTCATAGTCTAATTCATATTGTTCGTCTAAGATGCTATGAAGGCGATTGATTTCAAATTCTACTTTACTCTTTTTAATATCCATAGTTCGTAAAGATTCTAAAAACCCTTTATGAATACGTTGAAGCTCTTTTAGTTGTTCCTCAAGTTGAGAAAGATTTTGTTGATAATTAGAACGTTCATTTCGATTATGTAGAATCGTACCCGTTAATTGCTCTTTCTTGGACTTCCATTCGCGTACTTTTTCTCCAATTTCCTCGTCTGAAGGTCCTTCTGAATCGTCATTTTGTATCCAATGTATTTCTTGGGAAATGGACTCAATTTGTTGTTTCGTTTTTGAACGTTTTAAAGCAATATCAGCCGTCGCAACTTGAACTTGCGATAATTGTTCCCCAGCAACTGCTAGTTGAGAGCGTTTTTCTGCAGATTGTTCTCTTAACTCATCTTTTTTGTTTTCACCATGTAGCTTCATTTCAGTTAACTGTTCAACCGATGCATTAACTTGCTGTAATTCGTCTTTCAGATCTGCAAGTCTTTGATTTGCTTCCTCGCGTTGATTAGTCAGTGATTGTTTTAATGTTTTTACAGATGATTGTTCAGATGTTGCAACAGATACAGTCGCATTCAGATTTCTCTCTTCTAATTCTAATTCATGTAACTTGGATCTGTATTCAATCTCAGATTTTTGTATTGTATCGCTCTGCTGTTTTAGTTCCTCGATTTTTTCACGAAGCTTACTCACTGCTTCCTTTTCTTCAGAAACTGCTTTTTCAGCTTGTACAATAGACGCTTCCATTTGTGATAACTTGTTTGTTAATGTTTCAAGTTCTGCTTTTCTTGTAAACAGTGAAGATTGTTGCTTTGTAGCACCACCAGTCAATGATCCACCGGCATTGACAATATCGCCATCAAGGGTCACAACTCGGTATCTAAATCCACATAATCTAGCAATTTGACTTGCACCTTCAAGACTTGTAGCAACAATTACATTTCCTAACAAATTTTCTACTATCGTACGATTCGATTCGTCAAAATTTACTAAGTTGAATGCTAAGTTAATAAATGCAGGATGATTTTTAGCCGTTGCAATTTGATCAGGTGATAATCTGCGCGATTTCATGACCGTTTTCGGCAAAAATGTAGCTCGTCCCGCTCGTTTTGCTTTTAACCAACCGATTGCTTTTTGAGCATCTTGTTCGTTTTTAGTAACAATATGTTGAGATGCACCACCAAGCGCTGTCTCAATTGCCTTTGAATATTCACTATCTACCTGAACAAGTTCAGCAACGGCTCCTTCTATACCTGTTAATTCGCCTCGGTCGCGAGCTAATAAAACATCTTTAACACCTTGGTAAAATCCTGAGAAATCCGATTCCAATTCCGCTAAAGTTTCTTTACGCGCTTTTAACTGCTGTTGGTGTTGGTATGCTTGGTAAAGCATTTTTTGCTTCTCATCGAATGAAACCGAAGTACTTTTCAACTTGCTTTGTAGTAGCTCAATTTCATGAACAGTATCTTTTAATTGTCTTTCAATTATTTGATACTTCCCAAGAAGCTCTTCCTTTTGTAGCCTTACTTCTTGTAATCTTTTGACCATTTCAGAAGAGCGATCCGTCATACGTTCAGCAGTAGCTTCTTGTTGAGCTAATTGTTGATCTATATGCTTTAATTCATTTTTAATCGTCGCTTCTTCATTTAACAAATCTATATATTTATTTTTTGACTGCTCAATTTTTTCTTCAATTTCAACAACAGAACTATTGAGCGATTGATCAATTTGCTTTATTTCAGATTTTAATTGCTGAACAATCTTTTGTTTTTGTTCAAATTGCAGTTTTTTCTCTGATTCACTTTGTGCTAGTTCCTCTTCTTCTTCCTTTAGTTGATTCAACGTTTGTTGTAATTGTTGTAGTTGCTTTTCAGCATTTTGGCGCTTTTCGTGCATTAATGCTTTACGACCTTCCCAACGTTCAACTTCTGTACTCGCTTCAACTAATTGCTCCTGTGAGGAATCTAATGTTTGGTCAATTACCCGTAATTTTTCACGGATATTGTTCGCTAATGTTTCAACTTCTGAAATATTTTTAGCTTGCTTTTGTTCTTCAGATTCTAGTTGTATATATTGGGTTTGTATGTTTTCTAATTCATTTGAGTAATTGGTTAAATCATGCACCATTAAAGCTATGTCAGATTCTCTTAGTTCGTCTGTCATTTGTACATAATCTTTTGCAGCAGATGCTTGCATTTGAAGAGGTTCAAGACGACTATCTAATTCATGTAGAATATCTAATACACGATTTAAATTTTCATCGGTTTCTTCTAGTTTATTCTCAGCCTTTTTCTTACGTAGTTTGTATTTCAATACACCTGCTGCTTCTTCAAAGATTGTTCTACGGTCATCCGGTTTAGAATTTAAGATTTCATCTACACGACCTTGAGAAATAATAGAAAATGCTTCTTTCCCCAATCCAGAATCCATAAATAAATCCGTAATATCTTTCAGACGGCATTGTTGATTATTTAACAAGTAGTCGCTATCGCCAGAACGATAAACGCGTCTAGTTACGCTAATTTCTGTATAGTCCGTAGCAACTTGTTCGTCTTCATTGTTGAGCACTAATGTAACTTCTGCAAAGTTTAATGGTTTTCTTGACGCACTACCTGCAAAAATGACATCTTCCATTTTTGCTCCACGTAGTGACTTGGCGGATTGTTCTCCTAATACCCAACGAATTGCATCAGTAACATTACTTTTCCCACTACCGTTCGGGCCAACAACAGCAGTAACACCTGGTACAAAGTCAATACCAATACGATCTGCAAACGATTTAAAGCCAATCACTTCAAGCCGTTTTAGGTACATCTTAATCCTCCTTATGCAATGACTGATTTAACGCTACCATCGCATTTTGAGCAGCTTGTTGTTCAGCCTCTTTCTTCGATTTGCCACGCCCTATACCTAATTCTTGATCGTTTAACAACACTCTTGATACGAAAATTCGGTTATGCGCTGGTCCTTTTTCATCAATGATTTCGTAATGTAAAAGACCGTTATTTGATTGTTGAACTAATTCTTGTAGCTGACTTTTAAAATCCATCACATGAGAAAAAGCACCGACTTCTACTTTTGGATATACGACACGTTGCAGGAATTCTACAACAACATCTAATCCTTGGTCTAAATACATAGCACCAATAAACGCTTCGAAACAGTCTGCAAGCAATGCTGGACGCTCTCTACCACCCGTTAATTCTTCACCTTTTCCTAGTAAAACAAATCTACCGAAGTTTAATTCATTCGCAAAGATAACAAGTGAAGGTTCACATACAATTGAAGCACGAAGTTTTGTTAGTTCGCCTTCACTCATATGTGGATAACGTTCAAAAAGATATTTTGAAACAGATAGTTCAAGTACAGCATCACCTAAAAATTCTAATCGTTCATTGTCTGTGTATAATTTTCGTCGATGCTCATTCACATAAGATGAATGGGTGAATGCTTGGAACAGTAGGCTTTTATTACTAAAAGAAATATTCAGTTCTTGCTCTAATATTTCAAATTGAGCTTGAACTTTCTCTGGCAATACCCCTGTCTTTTGTTGTAATCCTTTTTTTCTTATTGTCATGAGCTCTTCTGCCTTCCTAATAATTTCTATCTTTTTCAATCAAATTCACCTTTTACGTATTTTGCCCTGAAGCCAGCTTTCGATGCCAGGGAAAATACATGCGCTAGAGTTTCTTTCGAGTTTGCTCAAAAGACACTATTCGCAACCAAAGGCTAAAAACTACATCCTATTCTATACTAATAGAAAAAATATAATATTTCTGTATCTTTCTCAACAAATTTGGCACAAAAAAATTATATGAATGAAGTTTAATACCATTGTACCCTATGAAAGGCCAAAGTAGTTGTGATAATTTAATATCACAACTACTTTTCGTCAAAAATATTGTTTTCAAATTACTCTGAAGAGTAAATTGAAAAGAGGCACGATCTATCACATAAGTGAATCGTGCCCCGATCTGTTAATTTAGTTTACCTTCAATATATTTGATAGCATCGCCAACAGTTGCGATTTTTTCAGCATCTTCATCTGAAATTTCCATATCAAATTCATCTTCAAGTTCCATTACTAATTCAACAACATCAAGTGAATCAGCACCTAAATCTTCACGGAAAGAAGCTTCTGCTTTCACTTCACTTTCGTCAACACCTAAACGGTCAACGACTACTTTTGTAACACGTTCTAATACTGTAGACAAGTCAGTCACCTCCCCTCAAATAGTATACATAAAAAATGTTGGTGTTCAAATAGTGACATTTATTTTTATCAAAATTAATATACACGTAAAGTTTCAAACACAACCTTTACATGTACATACCACCATCAATATGCAATGTTTGTCCAGTCATATAACTTGCATCATCTGAAGCTAAGAAAGCAACAGCTTTTGCAATATCTTCAGGTTGTCCTAGTTTTGCTAGTGGGATTTGTGAAAGCATTGCTGATTTCAAATCCTCTGGTAAAGCATCTGTCATTTCTGTTGTGATAAAACCAGGTGCAATGGCATTCACTAAAATATTACGAGAAGCAAGTTCTCTAGCTGTCGTTTTTGTTAAGCCAATAACACCAGCTTTTGCAGCAACGTAATTTGCCTGTCCAGCATTCCCTAGCACTCCTACAACTGAAGAAATATTAATTATACGCCCTGAACGTTGTTTCATCATTTGACGAGTAACAGCTTTTGTACATAGGAAGACACCCTTTAAATTGGTATTAATAACGTCATCCCATTCGTCTTCTTTCATTCGCATAATAAGATTATCTCTTGTAATACCAGCATTATTAACTAGAATGTCAATTGCACCAAACTCTTTAATAGCAGTATCCATTAACTGCGTAACGGATTCGACATCTGATATATTTGCCTGCACTGCGATTGCTTTTGTACCCATACTATTAATTTCATCCACTACTGAAAGAGCCTTTTGTTCACTACCACTATAGTTAACTACGACTTTAGCACCTTCTTTTGCAAGATGAAGTGCGATCGCACGGCCAATCCCGCGGGAAGCCCCTGTTACAACTGCAACTTTACCGTCTAATTTTCCCATTTTATTCACCCCTTAATGCTTGAATGACTTCTTGAAGTGTCGCTTCGTCATATACACAATAAGTGTTTACAGAGCGGTCTATTTTTTTCACTAAACCTGACAATACTTTTCCTGGTCCACACTCTATGAAAGTAGTAACACCTAAGTCCAACATTTTACGAACATCTTGCTCCCATAAAACTGGGCTATACACTTGCTCAATCATTTCATTTTTTATCGCTGTAACATCTTGTAATAGTTCAGCACCAACATTACTAATAATTGGGACATGAGGTTCATTAATAGAAATGGTTTCGATTTCATTTTGAAGTTTAACCGCTGCCTCGCGCATTAATTCTGAATGAAATGGTCCACTAACTATTAATGGAATTGCTCTTTTTGCACCTGCTTCTTTAGCACCAACAGATGCTTTTTCAACACCCAGCTTAGTACCAGAAATAACAATTTGACCTGGACAGTTTAAATTTGCTAATTGTACAACTTCGCCATCTTGTGTAATACGATCACACACTACTTTTAAACTTTCTGCATCTAATCCTAAAATTGCAGCCATTGCACCTTGTCCTGCTGGTACTGCTTCATTCATAAATAAACCACGTTTATGAACGATTCCAACCGCTTCTTCAAATGTTAGTGCACCAGAAGTTACAAACGCACTATATTCACCCAATGAATGACCTGCAGTATAATCAGGTTGAATTCCTGCCTCTATTAATTTAGCTGCAACCATTACTCCTGTTGTTAGTAATGCAGGTTGAGCATTATAAGTTAAAGTTAGTTCTTCTTGAGGACCTTCAAGCATTAATTTCGATAATTCAAAGTCTAGAGCACGATCTGCCTTTTCATAAAATTCTTTACTTCCTGGATAGTTGTTTACTAATTCTGCACCCATACCTACTTGTTGGGAGCCTTGACCAGGAAAGATAAATGCGATTTTTGACATCTTAGATCCCCTCTTTCTTTTCCCCTACTACAGAATTACTTTCTGCAATCGTTGATTTAATAACTGCTGTTACATTATGCTCAGCCATTATTGCAGCTTGTCGTATTGCGCTATAGATTGCTCTTGCATTTGAAGATCCATGCCCTTTAATAACTGGAGATTGTAATCCAAATAATGCAGCACCACCGTGCTCAGCGTAATCTAATTTACCTTTTAATTTTTTCAATTCACTCTTCATTAACATAGCACTAATTTTTGTCTTTCCAGAAGCCATAAATGCTTCTTTTAACATTGTCATCATTGCGCCAGCAGTACCTTCAATCGATTTCAGAACCATATTTCCGGTAAACCCATCCGTTACAACAACGTCAGCTACATTATCTAATAAATCACGTGCTTCGACGTTTCCGACAAAATTAAGATTGGCATCCTGTAGTAAACTAAATACGGCCTTTGTTAGTTCATTTCCTTTTTTTTCTTCCGTTCCAATGTTCAGTAAACCTACGCGTGGGTTTTCAATTCCTCGGACCTTTTTTGCGTAAATATTCCCCATAATTGCATATTGGAGTAGGTGTTCAGGTTTTGCATCTGCATTTGCACCTAAGTCCAACATAAGAAAGCCTTGACCATCAATCGTTGGTAATGTAGTTGCTAGTGCCGGTCTTGCTACACCTTCAATTCTTCCAACTTTTAAAAGTCCACCCGCCATTAATGCACCTGTATTACCCGCTGACAAACAAGCGTCTGCTTGTCCATCTGATACAGCTTCTAGCATTCTAGTCATGGAAGAATCTTTTTTACGACGAATACTACGTGCAGGGTCATCTTCACCTTCAATTACTTCTTCACAATGAACCACTTCAATACGATTATGTGGAGTTAAATACTGTGCTAATTTATCTTTATGTCCGTAAAGTTTTACTTCTAAATTTGGAAGTTCTTCTAATGCTAGTAAAACGCCTTCAACTACCGCTTTAGGAGCATGATCGCCACCCATTCCATCAATAGCTAGTTTCATCGTTTTCACCTTTACCTTTCATTCGATACATCTCAAATTCACCTTTAAATACAACACTATTATTTACAGATGAGATGACATCGATATATGTACGATTTTTATCTTTATTTTGTCCGCTTACGGTAGCTTTTGTAATAACACGATCACCAGCTTTTACAGGTTTAGCAAACAGTACATTTGCTTTAACAGTTAACGCTAGTTCATCATTAATAACAGCCACTGCTAGTGAGTTTGCTTGTGCAAATAAATGATGCCCTCGAGCAATGCCATTACGTTGAAATACGTGCTCTTCTTTCACATCAAAAATTGATATCGCCCTAGAATCTAATTCGATATCTACGATTTCACCTATTACTTCATCCAAAGGTAATGACTTCACTTCATTTTCTAAATTTTTTGCTGCAACACCCTTGATGCGTTCTCTTAATTCAGGTATGGATAGTTCCATTCGATCTAAACGGATTGTTTGAACACTTACAGTAAATTGTGATGCAAGTTGCTCATCTGTTATGAATGGATTTTCTTCGATTGTTTGTAATAAGAGTTGTTGACGTTCTTTTTTTGTACGTTTCACTATTCGCCATCACCTTATTGTATGTATTAGCACTTGGTACTAACACCAGTATACATTTACAAAAATAAGAACGCAACAATAATTCGATTATTGTTGCGTTCAATATCATTTCTTATGCATTTGTATCTAAAGTTTACAACGAATCAATCAATTCTTTCACCATTTAGTGCGCCGGTCTCTTCTAGCATTTCTCTTAAATGCTTATATTCAGCATCTACCCAAAAAGCATCATCATAGATAATAACTGCAGCATCCTGTCTTGCCACCTCTAGCGTACGATAATCATGAACTAAATCAGCCATTTTAAAGTCAGGAAGACCACTTTGCTTTTTACCAAAGAAATCACCAGGTCCTCTTAACTCCAAATCTTTTTCAGCTAAACGGAAACCATCATTGATTTCAGTCATCGACATCATACGTTCAGTGCCTTCATCCGTTTTTGGATCTGCAAGTAACACACAATAGGATTGGAATTGTCCACGTCCAACTCGACCACGCAATTGGTGTAGTTGAGATAAACCAAATCGGTCTGCATCATAAATCACCATAAAGGAGGCATTTGGAACATTTACTCCTACCTCAACAACTGTTGTTGATACAAGAACATCAACTTTTCCTTCTGTGAACTCTCGCATTACACGATCTTTTTCTTCGGAATGAAGACGACCATGCATTAAGTCTACTTTATATTTCCCTCTAAAAACAGTTGATAGCTGTGAAAACACTTCTTCAGCATTTTGTGCATCAATTTTTTCAGATTCTTCAATAAGTGGACAAATTACATATGCTTGTCTACCTTGACGTAGCTCCATTTCCATTTTAGAAATAACAGAATGTAATTGCTCTTTCTTTAGCCAGTGAGTTTCAATTTGCTTTCTACCTGATGGCAGCTCATCAATAATTGAGACATCCATTTCTCCAAACGCTGTTATCGCAAGTGTTCTTGGAATAGGTGTAGCTGTCATAAACAAGACATCAGGGTTTACGCCCTTATCCCTTAACACTCTTCGCTGTTCCACACCAAAACGGTGCTGCTCATCCGTAATAACAAACCCCAAGTTATGAAAAATAACATCTGGTTGGATTAATGCATGTGTTCCAATTATAATATCAATTTCACCATTCTGTAATTGTTTTAACAACAGTCTTCTTGCTTTTGTTTTAGTCGAACCTGATAGTAGGGCTAATCGAATCCCCATTGGTTCAAGCAATTGACTTAAGGAAGCAGCATGTTGCTCTGCTAAAATTTCAGTAGGGGCCATTAGTGCTCCCTGATATCCTGCTGTTACGGCAGCATATAGCCCAATCGCAGCCACGACTGTTTTACCAGAACCAACATCCCCTTGTAATAATCGATTCATTCTTATCGGCTCTTTTAGGTCTTTGCAAATTTCATTTACTACCCGTTTTTGAGCAGCTGTTAATTCAAAAGGAATGGTTGAAATAAATTCTTTTAACTTTTTCAAATCATAATGAATCGCTATTCCACGTTCGTTTTCCTTATGTACTTTACGAAGTGCTTGAATTCTTAATTGAAATTGTAATAATTCTTCATAAACAAAACGTCTTCTTGCTTGTTTAGAATGATTTGCATCGACTGGAAAATGAACTCCCTCGAGTGCTTGAATAATCGGTGCTAAATGATATTTCGAAAGAAGGTGCGAGGGAAGTGTTTCTTCTACTTCCCCAGCTGACACATCTAATGCTTGACGCATTAATTTTCGAAATTTCGTTTGATGCATATTTCCTTTGACACTGTAAACAGGTTCAAAATCTGCATTGTCTGATTTTGGACCAAATTTAATGTTTGAAACATTAATCACTTGACGGCCACGATCCCATTTACCCGAAACTGTAACAATGGCTTCCGGAACTAATTTCCCCTTTAAATAATTCTGATTAAAGAATACTAGTTTTATAAGATGTCTACCTACAAGTGCTTTTACAGTGATTCTAGACTTATTTTTTCCAAGAAATTGAACTATAGGTTCACTTTCAATTCTTGCTTCAACTGTTACTTTTTCGTTATGAGGTGTTTCAGTTAAGTCTTTTAAACGGAAATCTTCATGTCGATAAGGAAAAGTCCATAGTAAATCATTAATTGTTTGAATGCCCAATTCAGCTAATACATCAGCTGTTTCACGTCCTACGCCTTTTAATACCGTGACAGGCTCCAAAAGAATACTACTCAAGGTTAAGCAGTTCCTCCAAAAATTCTTGCAGCAATCGCTTTTCCTGTTGGCGTAGCAGCTAAACCACCTCTAGCAGTTTCTTTTAAATTTGGACTCATCGATTGACCAATTCTAAACATCGCACCAATGACTTCATCACATGGAATTCGACTAGTTACACCCGCCAATGCCATATCAGCAGCAACTAATGCATTAGCAGCGCCCATTGCATTACGTTTAACACATGGTACTTCCACTAAACCCGCTACTGGGTCACAAACAAGGCCAAGCATATTTTTTAATGTAATCGCAAATGCTTCTGATGATTGAGAAGGAGTACCACCAGCCATTTCAACAATTGCTGCAGCAGCCATTGCGCTTGCAGAACCAACTTCCGCTTGGCATCCTCCAGCAGCACCAGAAATCATAGCGTTATTAGCAACTACGAAACCAAATGCACCTGAGGTAAATAAGTAATTAATCATTTGTTCACGAGTCGGGTTTAACTTATTTTTCACTGCAAATAACGTACCCGGAACTACTCCTGCAGAACCTGCAGTTGGCGTTGCACAAATCGTACCCATTGCTGCATTTACTTCGTTTGTTGCAACCGCTTTACTAACTGCATCTAATAATAATTCACCTGATAGTGAATTTCCCTTTGCGATGTAATTTTGTAATAGAACGGCATCTCCACCTGTTAACCCTGTAACAGACTGAACCCCTTTTAACCCACGTTCCACAGCCTGTTCCATGACAGTTAAGTTATTGTCCATTTGAGCAAATATTTCTTCTCTTGACCGTCCTGTAATATTCATTTCTTGTTCGATCATGATTTCAGAAATGAGCACATTCCTACTTTCAGCAAGTTCGACTAATTCCCTTACATTACGAAACAACACATCCATCTTGCCCACTCCTTTAATTATTAATCTTTGAAACTTTTGTAATATGCGGAATCAACGAGATTTGTTGCAAGATTTTATCGTCAATATTTTGGTCTACTTCAATGACCATTAACGCTGTTTGGCCACGTTCAATACGAGAAACCTCCATATGGCCAATGTTTACATGATGCATAGCTAATGTATTGGCTACATTTGCAATACATCCTGCACGGTCTTCATGTACAACTAAAATCGCAGGCATGCCACCAGTTAGTCGCAATTTAAACCCATTTACTTCACTAATTTCAATTTTTCCGCCACCGATTGAAATTCCTTCAACCGACATTTCACCTGTATCATCACCCATTACAATTCGAGCAGTATTCGGATGTTCTTTATTTGCTGTTTCGGTAATAAATTCAAAATCCAAATTTGCTTCTTGAGCATGTTGGAAGGATGTTTTTATACGTTCATCAAAGGTATCAAAATCTAATAAACCACCGACAATTGCAACATCAGTACCGTGTCCTCTATAAGTCTCAGCAAAAGATCCATAGAGATATATTTTTGCCCATTTCGGCTGACGTCCAAACAAATCACGAGCCACTCTACCAATTCTAGCTGCACCAGCCGTATGTGATGAAGATGGCCCGATCATCACAGGTCCAATGATGTCAAACACTGAAGTAAACTTCATCCTTCTCCCCCTTTAAATTAAATGCATATACTACTTATTACTTTTCTTTTTATTGTATCATGAACAAATCCTAGCATCCAAAGGTAATAAATATAAAAAAGTGCATACATTTGTATGCACCACTTTTCAATTATTCAATTGAGAAAATGAAAGGATATAATGCTTGTTTACCTTCAACGATTTCCACTTCTACATCTGGATATTGCTCTTCGATATAAGCTGATACCTCATTTGCTTGATCTTCAGTAGCATCATCTCCGTAAATAATTGTAATGATTTCGCAATCCTCATCAACTAAATCTGAAATGACCTTTTGAGCTGCTTCAATCATATTTGGTGTTGATAAAACAATTTTCCCTTCTGCAAGAGACATATAATCGTCTTTTCGAATGTCTACACCATCAATTGAAGTATCGCGTACAGCATATGTCACTTGTCCTGTTTTTACATTTGCTAACGCTCTCGTCATACCATTTTTGTTCTCTTCAACAGACGCTTCTGGATTAAAGGCTAATATCGCAGCCATTCCTTGAGGAATCGTTTTAGTCGGTACAACACAAGCTTCTATATCAAGCAATTCAACTGCTTGTTCTGCAGCCATAATTATATTTTTATTGTTCGGTAAAATAATTACTCGTTCTGCTTCAATTTCTTTAACTGCTTTCACGATATCTTCCGTTGAAGGGTTCATTGTTTGACCACCTTCAATAACATATGAAGCCCCAATACTACGAAGAAGATTAGATATACCTTCTCCCATTGCAATCGTTACAACAGCATAAGGATGTTTTTCTTTCTTAGCTGGAACTTTTGCAGTTTCTTGAGTTGGTTCATTGACAATTGCTGAATGTTGCTCTCTCATATTATCAACTTTAATTTTAATTAGGCTTCCATATTTTTGACCTGCACTCAGTACTGCTCCTGGTGTTTCAGAGTGGATATGTACTTTTGCAATTTCATCGTCAGAGACAACGAGTAAAGAATCACCCATAACATCTAGTTCTTGGCGGAACTTTGCTTCATCAAATGGTTCTTTGCCTTGTTCAAGCCGTACCATAATCTCAGTACAATAACCAAATACAATATCTTCTGTACTCATAAAATCTTGAACACGGTGATGCTCAGCGCTAATTAAATCGTCGATGGAAGTATTATTTCTCTCAGGAAGCGCTTCACCTTTTAAGGATGCAAGGAATCCTTCATAAATAAATAATAGACCCTGACCTCCACTATCTACTACACCAACCTCTTTTAAAACTGGTAGTAGGTCTGGAGTGCGATTTAATGATTGTTTTCCTTCATCAACTAAAGCTTCCATCACTTTAATAATATCTGGTTCATCTTTTGCGATTTCAACCGCTTTTGCTGCAGCTTCACGAGCTACTGTTAAAATCGTCCCTTCTACTGGCTTCATAACAGCCTTATATGCTGTATCAACACCAGCTTGGAAAGCACCTGCAAATTTTTCTGAGTCGATTTCACTTTCTTTCTCAATATGCTTTCCAAAGCCTCTAAATAATTGAGATAAGATAACGCCAGAGTTTCCTCTTGCACCCATTAGTAAACCTTTAGATAAACTTTGAGCTGTTTTTCCTATATGAGCTTGAGCATTAGAATTTGTTTCTTTTGCCCCTGATGTCATCGATAAATTCATATTTGTTCCTGTATCTCCATCAGGCACTGGAAATACATTTAATGAATCAACAAAATTGGCATTTTGAGATAAGTGATGTGCACCCATCTGTACCATTTCTGCAAATTTTATGCCGTCTAGTGACTTCATTGATAATAGATCCTCCTCTTACACAGATAAAACTTTTACACCATGCACAAAGATATTTACGGATTTTACGTCCAATCCTAATGTTTTGTTCACTGTGTATTTTACTTTTGATTGAACTTGATAAGCTACTTCTGAAATTTTCGTTCCATAGCTCACAATAATATACATATCGATATGGAGGTCATCTCCTGCTTGACGAATTACAATTCCTTTAGCAAAATTCTCTTTGCGTAATATATCAGTTAATCCATCACGAATTTGATGTTTTGAAGCCATACCTACAACACCATAACATTCTATTGCGGCACCACCTGCAATTTGAGCGATGACATCATTTGAAATATCAATTTGACCGAAATCGTTTTTAATTTCTAATGACATTCTTTTGCCTCCTTTACCTCTTTTTGGCTATACTATATTGTACTACACAAAAATCCATTATAAAAGAAAACGTATTTTGTTGTATATAGTTTGCGTTATTTCGCACTTTTATTTGTAAAATTATAATGCATTTAGTGCTGATTATCTAATATCTACTATTTTTTCTTTCATTTTTACTACTGTAAAGGATTTTTTCTTGAAAGTAAATGCAAAATTGGTTGCATAGAACTCGGACCTATGTTAAATTATTATGGTATGTGAAATCAAGAACTGATGAACAAATCTTTCAGATTCATCTGTAAGGAGGGAATTATAGATGCCAAAACAATGTGTTATTACTGGTCGTAAAACTCGTTCAGGTAACAACCGTTCACACGCTATGAACGCTAACAAACGTACTTGGGGCGCTAACCTACAAAAAGTTCGTATCTTAGTAAACGGCAAACCAAAACGCGTTTGGGTTTCTGCTCGTGCTTTAAAATCAGGTAAAGTTGAACGTGTATAATTGATACGTTGGAACCATCGAACATTTATTGTTTCGATGGTTTTTATTTTATTTGTATACTAATAAACTTGTCTACATTCTAATATTTTTTATAAATGAAAAAGGAGATGTGAGATCCTCACAACTCCTTCTTTGATAAGAATATTACATCATTTACTTGAAAGTATAAGTGCATTATTCCTTATTTCTTGTCTTTCTTTTTTCCACCTTTAAACATGTTAATACATGCACGTGTAAAAGTGCTCACAAATTTCGGCAATTGGAAAGTGTAAACTCGCAATGTCTGCCCTCCTTCTTAGTCACTACTTCTTATCATTAAACATATGCCAGAAGAAAAGGAGATATAACCTTCTAGAGAATTCAGTTCATTGCTTGTAAACCTTGAAGTTCCTATTTCGATACACTCATTTGTTGTTTCATATTTAACTCCACGTAAGGTTACATCTTTCACAATTTGTTCATATGCGAAAAAAGAGAGATATTTATATTGTTCACGAAAATCTATAGAGTGTGTACCTGGAAATAAAAACTGAATTTCATTATTACGGTTTATCAATTTTATTTGAATATGTAAATTTTTCAATTGCAAACGATACATTGAGCGTAAAGCAGATTCAAAATGGTCTAATCTACCACCTGTTACGCCTGTAAGAATAATTTCAGTTGGATGATAGAATAGTGCCTTCTCTAAGGCTAAATCTGTATCCGTATCATCTTTTTCAGGTTGAACTCTACTAATATTCTTAACTTCCTTTGAAACCTTCACCCACTCATCTGTAGACAATGAGTCAAAATCTCCTACGATTTCATCTGGAATAATTCCTTGCTCTAATAGATAAACGGATCCCTTATCAGCACCAATAAAAACGACATCCTTTAATTGTCGATAGTTATTAAGTGAAGGAATTTCATGTTTTGGTCCTCCAGAACAAACAATTACTGTCGTCATTTTGTTAAAGCCGCCTCGCCAGCAACCAGAATTTCCTTTAATGCTTGTGCACGATCTTCTTTATTATAGATCGCTGAACCTGCAACAAAGATATTTGCCCCTGCTTGTGCACAAGGGATGATGGTTTCCGCATTAATGCCGCCATCGATTTCAATTTCAATATTCAAGCCGCGTTCTTTAATTATTTTTGAAAGACCTTCAATTTTCGGTACAACCGAAGATATAAATTTCTGTCCACCAAATCCCGGGTTAACGGTCATAAATAAAACAAAATCAATATCTTCCAAAATGTGTTGGATCGATTCAATTGGCGTGTGCGGATTAAGCACAACACCTGGTTTAACACCAAAAGAACGAATTAATTGAATCGTTCTGTGTAGATGTCGGCAAGCTTCTACATGAACCGAAATCCAATCAGCACCCGCCTTTGCAAATTGTTCAATATAGTTATCCGGATTTTCAATCATTAAATGGACATCTAGGGGAAGTTTCGAAATTGGACGTAGCGCTTCCACTACTATAGGTCCCATCGTAATATTCGGCACAAAATGTCCATCCATTACATCAATATGAATAACCGATGCTCCTGCTTGTTCTACTTCTTTCACTTCAGCGCCTAATTGAGCAAAATTCGCAGAAAGGATCGATGGTGCAATTTTAATCATGTTAATACCTCGGCTTTCGATCAATTATTTCTTGTAAAAATTCTAGATAATGTTCATAGCGATAATCGTACATTTCACCTGTTTCAAGCGCTTCTTTTACAGCACATTTAGGCTCTTTTAAATGTAGACATCCTCTAAATTTGCATCCCTCACTTAATGCAGCGATTTCAGGAAAACAATAAGACAAATCTTCTTTTTCAATATTATCAAAGTCAAATGAGCTAAAACCTGGTGTATCGGCTAACAACCCTTCTCCAATATCAATCAGCTCTACATGACGCGTTGTATGTTTTCCTCGTCCTAAACTTTGGGAAATATCATTTGTCTTTAAATTCAATTTAGGAAGTAACGTATTAAGAAGGGTAGATTTTCCTACACCTGATTGTCCTGCAAGAACACTTGTTTTCCCATGAAGGATTGGATGTAAAGCTTCAATAAGTGTTTCATCATTTTTATACGTTTCAATTACTGTATACCCAATTTTCTGATAATCCTCGATATATTGTTGTAGTGATTCTCTTTCTTCATCAGTTAATAAATCCATTTTTGTTAAACAAATAATTGGTTTTACATGATAAGATTCTAATACAACCAAAAATCGGTCTAGAAGTAAAGTACTAAAATCAGGTTCTTTCACAGAAAAAACTAATAGCGCTTGGTCCACATTAGCAATAGGTGGTCGAATGAGTTCATTGTTCCGAGGGTATATATTCATAATATACCCATCGGAATCACCTTCTTTTGTATAATCAACAATATCTCCTACAAGAGGTGCTTCCCCACGATTTCGAAATACACCTCTACCTCGACACTGTACTAATTCACCATCATTAAATACATAGTAGTATCCGCTTAACGCTTTCCTAATTTGGCCTTGAGCCATCTAATTCCTCCTTAGTAATCTAAATCGTCAAATTGTATTGTATCTTCTGCCACTACTTTTGAATCAACTTCAATTCGATATGCTGCTGTCTGACCTTCCTCAATTTCAAGTTCTGTAGAGTACTCATAATCTTCAGATTCCTGCGTGATTGTAAATACTTCAGCTGGTTCTAACATTGAATGGTTTTTATCTTGAATAAAGATTCTAACTTGCTGATCTTCGCCGTATTCGACTGGGTCATAAGGAATTACTAGATTCAATTTATAAATCTTAATAGCTTTTTCAGGTGGTCCTTTTGAAATGACAACCTCTATGGTATCTCCTTTTTCCAATTGAGTACCAGGTTGTGGATTTTGTGAAACCACACTACCTTCAGGAATATCTTCAGAATGAACTTCTTCTTTCGTAACAATATTGAATCCAGAAATACGTTCATATTCTTTTAAATTGAATTCGTTGTATCCTGTTAGGTTCTCAACTTTTACTTTTTCTTTCCCTATACTTACTGTGAATGTTACAACAGTATCTTTGGCAACAACTTCTTCACCGGCTTTTGGTGACTGATCGATAATTGTGCCTGGTATTTCATCTGAGTAACTCTCTTCTTGAACAATATTTTTAAACTTCATTTTCTCTAGCAGTACGGAAACTTGACTCATTTGTTGGCCAACGTAATTTTCCATCTCCAATTTTTCTGTACCAAGGCTAATAATAAGATCAATTTCTGTACCAGAAATCCGACTCAATCCTGCGTCTGGGTCCGTTCCTATTACTTTACCCTCTTCTATCTCTTCAGAGTACTTTTCACGTTGTTCACCAATGATAAATCCTGCATCCTCTAATATCGCAATGGCATCTGAGACTTCCTTATTTGAAACATCTGGTATCTCTATTTTATTTGGCGTTAATAGATTAAATAATAGTATTGCAAGAATGATTAATAAGACTATGGAAGCAGCGATAATGCCAAAAATCTTCCCTTTTCCAAGTTTCTTTTTCTCTGGAGTCGGTTTTGTTGGTTGTTTTTCATTAGGTGTTCCAATAGGACGTATCTTTTTTGTATTTGCCATATCACCAATCGGTAATGGCTCTTTTATTATAGGCATTGCTTTTGTAGCATCATTATCGACCGGCGGAACAAATTTTGGTTCATTTAAACGATTGGATGACAATACTGTGTCTAAATCCTCTTCCATTTCTTCCACAGAGTTGTATCGATGTGCTGGGTTTTTTGCTGTTGCTTTTAACACAACATTTTCAAGCGCTTGTGGAATGGATGCATCAATAGCTCTTACAGATGGTGTTTCAGATTGTAAATGCTTCAGCGCAATTGATACAGCCGATTCACCAGAAAAAGGTAATTCACCTGTTAATAATTCATATAAAACAATGCCAAGTGCATAAATGTCTGATTTTTTTGTAGCGAGACCGCCACGTGCCTGTTCAGGTGAAAGATAGTGCACTGTACCTAAAACAGAATTGGTCTTTGTGAAACTGGTCGCACTTAACGTTGTAGATATTCCAAAATCTGTTATCTTACAATTTCCATCTTCATCAATCAAAATATTTTGTGGTTTTATATCACGATGGATAATTTGATTTTCATGTGCATGGGCAATGGCACTAGTCAACTGTCTCATTATGTGAACACTACGAGCAGGCGAAATAGGCGAATATTCGTTTATGTATTGCTTCAATGTTTTGCCTTTGATATATTCCATCACAATATAGTGCATGTCTTCGTCTTCTCCGACATCATAAATACTCACAATATTCGGATGCATAAGGCTTGTAGCTGAAAGTGCTTCTCGTTGAAATCTGCGATGGAATTCTTCTTCGTTTGTAGCATCATATCTTAATACTTTGACAGCTACATCGCGATTTAAAATCATATCATGGGCTAAGTAGACATTAGACATTCCTCCACCGCCAACAAGTTGCAATATTTTATATCGATCATTAATTCTTTTTCCTATAAGCATTTATCACACCTCCTCATTAGATGATAATAATACAAGTGAAATATTGTCCTCTCCACCACTATCATTAGCTAATTGAACAAGTTTTTTTCCTTTTTCTTCAATAGACATATTTAATGATAGAATAGCGGACATTTCGTCTGTAGATAATTTGTTACTAAGCCCGTCAGAACAAATTAATAAAAAGGATTGTTCATCCATTGTTATTTCATAAAAATCAGGGTCAATGCTTATTTCTGTTCCAAGTGCCTTAACAATCATATTTTTCCCTGGGTGATTTTCTGCTTCTTCCTCACTAATTTCACCATTCTCAACTAAAATATTGACATATGAATGGTCCCTAGTAATTAGCTCTACTATGCTTGGAGTAAAGTAATAAACACGAGAATCCCCTATATGACTAATTAAACATTTCTCATGATCAATTAACACTGCAATTAGAGTCGTTCCCATACCATTGCATGCTTCGTTCTCTATTGAGTGTTTATAAATTTTTTCATTTACTTTTTTTACCACTTCTAACATCCATCTTTTTTTCGAGTGGGTTGTTTCGAAGTTTTTAGAGATTGCATTTTTAAACAAATATTCCATCTCTTTAATGGCCATGTCACTTGCAATATCTCCTGCGTTATGACCGCCCATTCCATCTGCTAATATAGCAAGTTTAAAGTGATCGGGGCGTTGTATAAACGCCGCACGATCCTCATTAACTTTTCTTTTTAATCCAATATCACTCTCAACTGTAAACTTCAAAAAGATCACCTCGTCTCTTGAGCTCTCTCTTTCGCTCTTAACTGACCGCAAGCAGCATCAATATCTGACCCATGTTCACGGCGAATTGTTACGTTGATTCCATTCTTTTTAAGCGTTTTTTCAAAAGCAAAGATTTGATTACGTGGTGTACGTACATAGTTGCGTTCTGGTACATAGTTTACTGGAATTAAGTTCACATGACATTTAATTCCTTTAATTAATTTTGACAATTCTTCGGCATGTTCTACAGAGTCATTTTCTCCACCGAACAGACCATACTCGAAGCTTACACGTCTACCTGTCTTTTCAGTGTAATATTTAATAGCTTCGATTAATTTATCTAATTTATATGCTCTAGCAATTGGCATTAATTTTTGACGTAATTCTTGATTTGGTGCATGTAATGATAGAGCAAAGTTAATTTGCAATTGCTCATCAGCGAATTGGTAAATTTTCGGAATAATCCCTGATGTTGAAACAGTAATATGTCTAGCTCCGATATTTAATCCTTTTTCATGATTAATGACTTTTAGGAAATTCATCATTGAATCGTAATTATCGAACGGTTCACCGATACCCATGATTACAATATGAGAAACACGTTCTCCTACTTCATCTAATTTTTGTTGTACTTTTACTACTTGTTCTACAATTTCACCAGCAAGTAAATGTCGTTTTAAACCACCTAGTGTTGAAGCACAGAACGTACATCCAATACGGCAACCAACTTGAGTTGTAACACATACTGAATTCCCGTAGTCATGTCTCATTAAAACTGTTTCAATAGAATAGCCGTCTTGTAATTGGAATAGGAACTTGATTGTGCCATCCTTTGACTCTTGGCTAATAATCGTTGATAAGGTTGTTAAGGCAAATGAATCCGTTAATTTATCTCTTAAAGGTTTAGACAAATTGGACATGTCTTCAAAAGATTTAACACGTTTTTCATATAGCCATTCATATATTTGAGTAGCACGGAAAGCTTTCTCTCCATTTGCTTCTAACCACTCTTTTAATTCATCTAAACGTAATGAGTAGATTGATTCCTTTAGTTGTGGTTTTTCTTTTTTCTCGCGACGAGCGGGTTTTTCTTCCGCCTCTTCCACTAAATCTTGTATTCGTTCGTTAAATTTATTTTCATCCATTACTACTTGGATTCTCCTTTTTATGTGTCTTGTGCAATGTTCTTCATAATTGCCTCTAATTCAACCATTGGAATTGATATGTTAATTAGTTCAATTATTTAGCATTGGCACTATTCTTTTGAAATGCTGCAACGAAAAATCCATCGCTACCAAAGTCTTGTGGAAATACTTGTAGCATTCCATTTTGTTGCTTCATCAGTAGTTCATGGGGTAAATTTTCAATTGGCACAAGTTCCATTTCTGGATGTGACGCTAAAAACTCATGAACTGTTCCTTCATTTTCCAGAAGGTCAACAGTACAAGTACTGTATACTAATCGACCACCGTCTTTTAAGACTTTTACTGCATTGTCAAGTAATTGTAATTGTATTTTGTGTAAACTTTCGAAGTCTTCTTCACGTTTTGTATATTTAATATCTGGTTTTCGACGTGTAACACCTAACCCAGAGCAAGGTGCATCTACCAAGATTGCATCATAAGATTCCTTTTGCAAGTATTCTGCTGCTTTTCGTCCATCAACTGGTGCAGTTTGTATAATTTCAATACCTAAGCGGTTACTTGTTTCATCAATCAAATCTAATTTATGTGCATGAATATCAGTAGCTAAAATCGATCCATCATTATTCATTTTTTCAGCAATGTGGGTTGTCTTTCCACCAGGCGCTGCACACATGTCCAAAACTCGATTTCCAGGCATTGGGTTTAAAACATTTGCTGGCATCATTGAGCTTTCGTCTTGTATAGTGATAAATCCATTTTTAAAGCAATCAGTCTGTGTCACCTGTCCACTTATGATATGCACACATTCAGGGATAAGCTCGCTATTTTTTGCTGAAATCCCTTCTGCTTCCAACATTTCCAGAACATCCTGAACCGAAGCTTTCAAGGAATTTACTCTAACAGTAAGTGTCGGTGGGACGTTGTTTTCCTGTAACATTTCTGTTGTTTTCTCAATTCCATAAGATTCAATTAATCGTTCCACTAACCATTCAGGATGACTTGTAGAGATTGATAATCTTTTAATTGGTTCTTGAATCTCATCGATTGAACGGATGCCTTGACGTTGAATGGAACGCAATATTCCATTCACCATGGAAGCAATTCCTTGATGCCCTCTTTTTTTAGCAATTTCTACTGCTTCATTGACAGCAGCATGTGCTGGTATCCGCGACAAATAAACAACCTGGTACAATGATAGTCGTAAAAGCCATCGAACCCATAAATCAATTTTTGTTCGAATATAAGGCTCTAAATAATAATCAAGTGTATATTTATGTTGTAATGTTCCATACGTGATTTCAGTTAATAAGGCACGATCTTTCGATTCAATTTTGTACTTTTTGATTGTTTGATTTAATAGCAAATTGCTATAAGCTTGGTTTTTATCAACCGCTAAAAGAATTGTTAAAGCTGCATCTCGTACATTACCGTCCCAAATCTGAACTTTCTTTTTTGCTGTCATTCAAATCGGTCCCCAATCTGTAATTTTGAACCAGTACCTCTTAAATAATCTTCGGCAGTCATACGTTTTTTGCCAGCAGGCTGTAAATCAAGAATAGATAGGGTACTTCCATCACCAGTTGCCACTTCGAAATAGTCCTTATCAATGTTAACTACTGTTCCAGGTTCTAAATTCGAAGTTGTTGTTCCAACATTTGCCCACCAAACTTTAACGTTTTCTCCATTTAAAGTAGTATAAGCAACTGGCCAAGGATGTAAGCCGCGCACTTGGTTATAAATAGTTCGAGCATCGTTAGACCAGTTAATTCGTTCCTGTTCACGAGAAATATTATGAGCAAAAGTTGCTTCTTCCTCATTCTGAGTGATACGAGCATTTGTACCTGCAACAATTGTAGGTAATGTTTCTTTTAGTAAATCTCGTCCAACAATACTTAATTTCTCAAACATTGCACCGGTATGGTCTGAATCTTCGATTGTCAATTCTCTTTGAGAGATAATATCGCCTGCATCAAGTTTTTCTGCCATATACATAATGGTAATACCAGTTTTAGTTTGTCCATCTAATATTGCTTGATGTATTGGTGCGCCACCTCGATATTTTGGTAATAAAGAAGCGTGAACATTAATGCAACCTAATTTTGGAGCATCCAGTAATACTTTCGGTAATATTTGTCCAAATGCTGCAGTTACAACTAGATCGGGTTGTAAATTTATTATTTCATTCAATTCTTTAGAATTACGTAGTTTTTCAGGTTGTATAACAGGTAACCCTAGACGTAAGGCTTCCTCTTTTACAGGAGGGGGCGTAAGAATTCTTTTTCTACCTACAGGACGATCAGGTTGCGTCACAACCGCTAAAATTTCGTAACCTTCTTCATGTAGCATAGTTAGTATAGGTACAGAAAAATGAGGTGTACCCATAAAAACAATTTTTGTCATCTTTACTCCTCCTCTCCATACATTTCTTCAAGTTCTTCTTCCGTTACGATACGAAGAATTTTTGAATCAAATAACACACCATCTAAATGGTCAATTTCGTGTAAGATTGCTCTCGCATCAAACCCTACTGCTTCAACTTCATACACTCTTCCTTCACGATCACATGCTTCAAATTTGACATAAGTTGGTCTTTCAACCTCACCAAATAGACCTGGAAAACTTAAACAACCTTCTATATCAACATCCTTACCGTTTACTTCTAATACGGTAGGATTAATCATTTCTAGAATTGCTCGTTCTTCACCCATTTCAACAATAGCTACACGTAATGGGACATTGATTTGAGGTGCTGCAATACCCACCCCATCGTACTCCACCATTGTGTCATATAAATCATCAAGTAACTGGATGATTTCTTCATTTATTTCTGTTACTTCATCACATTTTTGCGATAAAATATTCGCTGGATGTTTAACCACTTCTTTTATAGCCATCTATATTAACCTCTTCTCTTTGTTAGATCGATGAAGGATTCAAATCAACTGTGAGCTGAATTCCTTTTTTGATCCAATCTGACCGGTAAATTTTAATCAATTGAATAAATGTATCAATCAAGTTTGGTTCCACCTTGTATTTTATCAAACATTGATATCGATATCTATTTTGTAGGCGACTTATGCTAGATGCAGTTGGACCAATAATAGAAACATTAAAAGATAAATTTGAACGTAAGTATTCCACTGCTTTTTGTGCATACTCACTAGCTTTTAATACATCTTCATGGGAAACCTGTATAAGCGCTAAATAATAGTAAGGAGGATATCCTGCTTGATGTCTTGTCAACATTTCACGTTCATAGAACGGTTCATATTGCTGTTCTTTCGAAAGCTCAATCGAATAATGCTCAGGTGTATATGTTTGAATGATTACTTCACCTGGTAAGTTATGTCTTCCTGCACGACCACTAACTTGCGTTAAAAGCTGAAACGTTTTTTCACTTGAACGAAAATCAGGCAAATGAAGTGATGTATCTGCACTTAATACTCCTACAAGTGTAATATTGGGAAAGTCTAAGCCTTTTGCAATCATCTGTGTACCCAATAAAATATCAGCTTTTCCTTCACCAAACGCCTCTAAAATTTGCTCATGGGAACCTTTTGTTTTGGTCGTATCCACATCCATACGTAACACTCTTGCTTCTGGAAATAGCTTCGCAATCTCTTCTTCAACTTTTTGTGTACCAGTTCCAAAATAACGAATATGATCACTTTGACACTGCGGACATGTATTTGGGACACGCTGTTCATAGCCACAATAATGACATTTTAATTTTTCAGTGGAACGATGATAAGTTAATGAGATATCGCAATTTTCACATTGAACTACTGTCCCACAATCTCTACACATAACGAAGGATGAATATCCTCTTCGATTTAAGAACAATACCATTTGTTCTTTTTTCATTAAACGAATTTGGATTGCTTCAACAAGTTTCTCAGAAAACATCGAGCGATTACCGTTTTTTAATTCCTCACGCATATCAACTATTTGAACTTCCGGTAGTAATGATTGGCTAACGGCTCTTTTTGTTAAAGTTAATAACTTGTAAACCTGCTTCTTTGCTCTTGCAAAAGATTCAAGTGAAGGAGTAGCACTTCCTAATATGACAGGACAGTGGTGAAATTTACTTCGCCAAATTGCAACATCACGAGCATGGTATCTCGGTGAATCTTCTTGTTTATATGTAGACTCATGTTCTTCATCAATAATTAGTATGCCTAAGTTTTCAAATGGCGCAAACACGGCAGATCGGGCTCCCACAACGACTTTTACCTTTCCTTCGTGAATTTTTCGCCATTCATCATATTTTTCACCTACAGATAATCCACTGTGCATCACAGCAACCTGCTCGCCAAAACGAGATCGGAATCGTACCGTCATTTGTGGTGTTAATGAAATTTCTGGTACCAAAACTATAGCTTCTTTACCTTCATTTAAACAATGTTCAATGGCTTGTAAGTAGATTTCTGTTTTACCACTTCCTGTTACCCCGTGCAATAAAAATGTTTCAGGTTCCTTATTATCCATCGCATGTATGATTTGACTTAATGCAACTGCTTGTTCCTCAGTCAAATCTAAAAAGTCAGTTTTCTTCACATCTTTTGTGAAAACATCTCGATACACTTCTTCTTGAATAAACTGGGCAGCTCCTTGCTCTATTACGGAATGTAATACCGCATCTGAGCAATCAACCTGTTTTGTAATTTCTTGAGGATTAAACACTTCTCCAACATGTTCTTGCATCCATTCAACGAGCACTTTTTGCTTTTTTGCTCTTGCTGAAATGTTTTCATATATAGCCGAAAGTTCTTCAAGGGAATCATTAATTTTTACTTTACGAACTTCTTTAATTGTTCCTTTTTGTTTTACTACGTTTTCAATGACCAATTGTTTGTGTTTAATCGCGGTTTTGAGCTCGTGTAGCAAATCATCTCTTTCAAAAACGTTATAATTCACTTTTGTCGTTTGTGAGAAATAAGGTTGTAATAGAAATGATAGTTGCTCTACGTTTACTTGTAATACAACAAACTTCTCATATTTTGCTCTTAGCGCTGAAGGTAACATTACTTGCAGTGCATCTACTTCATAACAAATGGTTTCGTGTTTTAACCATTTCGCTAACGTTAGCATTTCGCTTGTAAGGACAGGTTCAATATCTAGCAGTTTGGAAATAGGCTTCAATTTTTCGATATCTATTTCTGTTTCACTTTTTAATGAGATGACAAACCCTAGTACGTCCCTTGGTCCGAATGGAACTTTCACACGGCTTCCACACTCAATAAGTGATTGCATATGAGTTGGTACAACATAATCAAAAGGTCGATCTACAGGATAAGCTGCTACATCGACAATCACTTCTGCTATCCGATGATTCATAGATCCTTCGCGTCTCTTTCAAAATACTCAACTACTAATTGAGTAATTTTCTCTGGTTCTTCTAATCGCCCTTTCCCAACATAACCACATGCTAAATATCCCTCTGATGGTTCAATGAATAAGCATCCATCTTCGTTTAATCGAGCAATATTGCGTTTGATAGCAGGATGATCATACATATGAACATTCATGGCAGGCGCGATCCATACAGGGCATGTTGCCGCAAAATATGTAGTCGTTACCATATCATCCGCAATTCCATTTGCCAATTTGCCAATTACATTTGCAGTGGCTGGAGCTACGATGATTAAGTCAGCCCAATCCGCTAAATCGATATGTGCGATTTTACTTGAATCTTTTTCATCAAAAGTATCAAAATAAACATCATTTTTGGACATCACTTGAAAACTAAGAGGTGTAACAAATTTTTGTGCAGATTCTGTCATCATTACTCTTACATTCATACCTGCTTGTGTAAGCTTACTTACAAGAGCAACTGCTTTATAAACAGCAATTCCACCCGAAACACAAAGTAACACATTTCGATTTTGCATAGATTTCCACCCTTTCAAATGATAAGCTCCCAAAGAATGTTCTCCGGGAGCTACAACGTTTGCTTATTTAAGTATATAAAATACTGTTAAATTTCGTCATGATATACAGTAGAAGCGTCTTGTTTTTCTTTTGACAATGCACCTGCTGCGATTTCTTCAAGGGCTTTACCAACTGGTTTGTAGGATACATATTTACCTAACTTTTCATTGCCCTCTTCTTGCATTTGTCTTGCTCTTTTAGAAGCTAAGCTTACTAGTGAATATTTTGAATCAATTTTACTTTTTAATGAATCGACTGATGGGTATAACATAATTTTATTCTCCTCTCAACATGGACAAATATAATTTTTCAACACGTTCTCTTCTGCAATGCTCTGCAACGATGATTGCGTTAATTTTATCACAAGCATTTTGTATTTCATCATTCTCAACTACATAATCGTATAAACTCATCATTTCTAATTCTTCTCTTGCTGTTGCGATACGTTTTTGAATAATATCTTCAGTTTCTGTACCGCGAGTGATCAGTCTATTTTGAAGTTCTGAAATACTTGGTGGAGCAAGGAAGATAAATAATGCGTCTGGTGCTTTTTCTCTAATTTGAGCAGCTCCTTGCACCTCAATTTCTAAGAATACATCTCTTCCTGCATCTAACGTTTCATTTACATATTCAATTGGGGTACCATAATAGTTCCCAACAAACTCAGCATGTTCTAATAATCCGCCAGATTCAATTAACGCTTCAAATTCTTCCCGACTTTTAAAGAAATAATCTACACCATCTACTTCACCTTCACGAGGTTTACGCGTTGTCATAGATACCGAATATTCGTAATTTGTGTCAGGTTGCGAAAACAGTTCTTTTCGGACTGTGCCTTTACCAACACCAGAAGGGCCAGATAGAACAATTAATAAGCCGCGTTCTTTTCTCAATTTTTTCATTCTCCCTTCTCATAAATCAAATTTTTCTGCGTTACTTATTCAATATTTTGTACTTGTTCTCGCATTTTTTCTAACAATGTTTTTGACTGAACAACTGCAATTGCACATTCAGTAGATTGATTTTTAGAACCAATTGTATTAATTTCGCGTAGACATTCTTGCATTAAAAAATCGAGTTTTCGCCCGATAGAAGTATGTTCATTCAGTGTATCCACTAATTGATTAAAGTGACTTTCAAGACGATCTAATTCTTCTGAGATATCAACCTTTTCAGCGAATATAGCAACTTCTGCAAGGATTCGATCATCAAAAGTATTAGAATCCGTAATTTCCTTCATTCTTTCAATTAATTTGACGCGATATTTCTCTACGGCTTGTGGTGAGTATTTCCGGATAATTTGTAATTGTTCCATTAAGTCATCTTTATATTGTAACAAAAACGTTTTTAATTGTTTACCCTCATGTTCTCGCATTTGAATTAATTGTGTAGTAGCCTCATTCAGCGCACTCTCAAATGCCAGCTTGAGTTGTTCAATTGGAATCTCATTTTTCTCATAAACAATCGCATTTTCAATAGTTAGAATCTCTTGCATTGACCATTTATCTTTTAATGGCATACTGTTACTTAACTCTTTTTGAACTTGTTTATATGCTTCAATAATTGGCCAATTAATTTTCACATTGAATGTTGACTGATCTTCCATTTTTACATTGATGCTAATATCTAATTTTCCACGGCTGATGGATTGTGATAACTGCTTTTTCGCCATTAACTCAATTTCAAGCCATTCTTTTGGAAACTTTGAATGAATTTCTAGAAAACGATGATTGACTGAGCGAACTTCAACTGTCAGCTGAAAATCATCTGTTGTTGTGACACCCCTGCCAAAACCAGTCATACTACGTACCAAGGTTGGTCACACCTTTCTGTATAATGTTCCAATTATAACACATGTATTGTAAATTATAACTTAAGAAAGAGTAGAAATACACACACTCGTCTTAAAAATAAGTCTTTTCGTTAAAAAGGAAAAGTTTACACATTCAAGAGAAAATAATTATATAATATATTTTATTTAATATATATAGAAACGAGGAATCTATCATGGCTTTTGATGGATTATTTACTTTTGCACTATCAAAACAACTAAACAAACTTATTACAGGTCGAATTACAAAGATCCACCAACCTAATGCAATGGAGGTTGTGCTTCATATACGCTCAGGTGGAGGAAACCATAAATTATTATTTTCAATACATCCTTCTTATGCACGTATTCATCTAACTGAACAATCGATTGACAATCCGAGCGAACCACCAATGTTCTGTATGTTACTTCGAAAACATATTGAAGGTGGTTTTATACAAGATATCCAAACCGATCCTTTTGAACGTGTCATTTCGTTAAGTATCGAAAGTAAAAATGAAATTGGCGATACGGTCTATCGAAAACTTACGATTGAGATTATGGGACGCCATAGTAATTTAATCTTAATCGATCGTGATACAAATAAAATCATTGATAGCTTAAAGCATTTACCGCCATCTGTTAATAGTTATCGTACTGTTTTACCTGGGCAACCGTATATCGTACCACCTGTTCAAAATAAATTTAATCCCATCCAGATGAGTGATGATGAATTAACTACATTCTTTGCGAGTAATAGAACTTCAAAAGAAGTCGTTGAGCACTTGAAAGGCTTTTCTATGACACATGCAAATGAATTACTTCATCGCATAGGTCAAGGGGACGTTTTAAATAGCTATCATTCGTTTATGGAAGAAATTGTTCAAAGTTCCTTCCCTACTTATTTAGAACTAAATGGTAAAACCTACTTTTCACCAACGAAGCTTACACATCTATCAGATCAAGGAACGATTTATAATAGTTTAAGTGAATTATTAGATCGAGTTTTTTATGCGCGTGCCGAAAGAGATCGCGTCAAACAGCAAGCTGGTGACTTAGAGCGCTGGCTACAAAATGAAATTAGTAAATTAAAATTGAAATTAAAAAAACTTCAAAAAGATTTGGATAACGCTTCGAAATTAGACAAATTCCAGCTTTATGGCGAATTGCTTATGGCGAACTTATACAATTTTGAAAAAGGTGTTAAAGAAGTCACTGTAACAAATTATTACAGTGAAGATGGTGAACAGATTACTATCCCTGTTAGCGAAAGAAAAACACCCGTTGAAAATGCACAGAGTTATTATACAAAATATAACAAAGCAAAAAATGCACTTGTCATGGTTCAAGAACAAATTGAAAAAACAAAACAAGAAGTGGATTATTTTGAGATGCTGATTGCGCAAGTGGAACAAGCAGCTCCATCAGATATAGAGGAAATTCGAGAAGAATTAGCTGAACAAGGCTACTTGAGAATGCGTGCCTCAAAGAAGAAGAAAAAACCAACAAAACCGGAACCAGAAAAATTTTATTCCTCTACAGGTATTGAAATTTCTGTCGGTAAAAACAATAAACAGAATGACTATTTAACCTTTAAAATCGCAAAAAAATCGGATATTTGGTTCCATACAAAAGATATCCCTGGTTCCCATGTGGTCATTCATTCTAACGAACCAGATGAAACAACCTTGTTTGAAGCAGCTACTTTAAGCGCCTATTTTAGTAAAGCTAGAGGGTCGTCTTCTGTCCCTGTTGACTATACTGAAATACGTCAGGTAAAAAAACCAAATGGTTCAAAACCAGGATTCGTCATATATTTTGAACAGAAAACCCTTTATGTGACTCCTGATGAAGATATCGTATTGAAATTAAAAAGCAATAAACCTTTATAAACGTCCAATTGGGCGTTTATTTTTTTGTTTCTTTTATCTAAAAACTCGGTAAATTATAAATTCTCATTATTAAAGACACATTTTCTACATTTACATTAATTCTTATTGATTAGTAATATGACAAATTATATATTTTGTAAAGTATTTCATCTATGGAAATTAATTCAAATATTTTAAGGAGGTCATCGATTGAGTATCGGTAAAAAAATTAGTATTGGACTTTTTGCAGTTATTGTTATTTTGGTCCTATCGCTTGGAATTATATTAGTTCAGATTAATAGTATAAAGAGTAAAGTAACTGAGGGAGTAGAACGTCAAGTTAAAAATGTTGAGCTTGCAGAAGAAATTAAATTCGCTCTAGCTATGCAAGGACTTTACTTACGAGAAATCATAATTGAAGATACACCAGATACGCGCGAGCAATTGTCGTACTATCAAAATGTATTAGATGAGTTAATTGTTGAGTTAAAAAACACTGTCGAATCAGAAGAAACAAAACAATATGCCGCTGAGATTGATAAATTCAACCAGGATTTCAACAGTGACGTTGAAAACATGTGGTCTTATTACAATAAAGGTAACCTAGAAAAAGCAAAAGACATTGTGAATAATGATGCCCAAGAATCAAATAGCTCCATCTTAGAATACGCAGAAAAAACACTAGACTATCAACTTGAGATTCTTGATATAGTCTCAAAGGATACAAAAGATTCTGTTAGCCTAACATCATTCATTACTATGATTGCTATCATTTTGGGATTAGTTGTAGCAATTTTCATCGTTTTATTTGTACGACGTTCAATTTCCAAACCTTTATTAAATGTAGTGAATGCTGCACAGCAAATTGCAAATGGTGATTTAACTGAAAAAGATTTACAGATTAAATCAAAAGATGAAATTGGACAACTTTCAAATGCCTTTAACCAAATGAAATCAAATTTACAAGGCCTAATTCAAAATGTACAAACAAATACAGAACATTTAACTGTTGTTGCCGAGGAGTTATCTGCTAGTACAGAAGAAATGACTGCAACCTCTGAAGATATTGCAAAACGTGTAAGTGAAAATACAGAAATCTCAATCGTTACTGCTACAGCAGCAAATGAAAGTGCTCGTGCAATGGAGGAAACGTCTAGCGGGATTCAAAGAATTGCTGAGTCCTCACAAATACTACAACAAAATGCTCTTGAATTTTCCGAAACAGCGACAAAGGGTAGTAAAACGGTTGTACAAGCACAGCAACAAATGCAGAGTATCAAAGATTCTACTTCATTCGTAAATGAACTTGTACAAAAATTAAGCAAACAATCAGAAGAAATCGGTAACATTACGCAAGTAATTACGAACATAACTGACCAAACAAATCTTTTGGCTTTAAATGCAGCTATTGAAGCCGCAAGAGCAGGTGAACATGGTAAAGGATTTGCTGTGGTGGCAGATGAAGTGCGTAAATTAGCGGAGGAATCGAAAGAATCTGCAAGTAGGATTGTTGAATTAACAAATGTAATCATAAATGACACAGTTAGCGTTGAAAAAGCAGTCAAAGAATCCCTTCAATCCGTTAATCTCGGAGTTGAAGTGATAAAAGAATCCGGAACAGCTTTCCAATCCATTCATGAAGGTATTTTAGTTGTTAACGATAAAATTAATGAGATTTCAGCTGCCTCTCAACAAATATCTGCCGGTGCGGAAGAAGTAGCAGCTTCAGTTGAAAATATTGCAAACGGTGCAAATAATTCTTCTGACAACTTCCAAACAATCGCTGCAGCAGTTGAAGAACAAACAGCTACAATGAATGGTGTTAATCATGTTGCAATTGATTTATCAAACAAATCAGTGGAACTACAAGAATTAATAAAACAATTTAAAGTGTAATAATGGAAGGATCCGCTAAAAAGTCATTGTAGCGGATCCTTTTAGTTATTTTTCTAATAATGTTACCCCAATTTGGCAGCCAGGTGTTGTAATATAATTTCCGTTCATCACTAAACCACTTGATGCCCCGTCATCGGAATTCATCGCGTTAATAGCACTTAGTTTCCGCAATTTTTTCTTTGTCCTCGTCTAAAGATTATTAAATTTTTACAAATCTCAAATTCGTATACATAGTTGGTATAAAAAGTATGATTTTTGGGTTCTTTTAAATAAAAATTAAAGCCTTATTAAAGAGAAAATTTATTTTGCTACCGAATTAGCTTTTGAAAATTTTATTATTGTTACTAATGTTGATTTTTACAATTCACTTTTATAAAAATAGTTCTAGAACTACTGTCGAAAGGTGTGTTTCAATATTGATTGTAAAACCAAGAAAGAGATCACTTGAGTTGCAAATACTTACTTCCCTCAATAATAGATTGGAATTATCGGAGAAATATAAATCCCTTTTACATACTCTTAAAAAGGGCTATGAGGGAGAAATTTTATTTGAATCTTACATTAGTAAACTTCAAAATAATTTTCTGATTTTGAGTGATTTATTCCTTCAAGTAAATAGCACAAATTTTCAATTGGATTCAATAATCATTACATATGATAAGATTTTTCTTTATGAAGTTAAAAATCTTGAAGGTGACTATTATTACGATGCAACCAAAGATCGAATTTACTCTAAAACGAAAGAAATTATTAATCCTCTATCCCAAGTCGTGCGTGCTGAAACTCTATTAAGACAAATACTACAAAGTTTAAAAATTCATTTACCAATTGAATACAATGTTGTTTTTGTCAATCAAGAGTTCACTTTATACGGTGCCCCATTAGATAAGCCATTTATATACCCAACTCAAATTCACCGCTATTTAAAAAAGTTCGAAAGTATGTCAACAGATAAGATAAACAAAAATAGTTATGTTGCAGAAAAGTTACTTTCGCTCCATTCATCAGATTCAATGTTTTGGCAAATTCCACCGTATGAATATAAAGATCTTAAATTGGGTGTAACATGCGCCGTATGTGGTTCATTTATGAATACGGTTGAGGGATATAGTTGTATATGTTTGAAATGCGGCAAACGTGAATCGGTTTATAGCGTTATATTACGTAGTGTGGAGGAGTTTAAGTTGCTGTTTCCTGAAGAGAAAATTACAACAAATGGTATTTTTGAGTGGTGTGGTGGCATTACTTCTAGTAGGACGATTATGCGGATTTTAAATCGTAACTTTCAAATGGTAGGTAAATATCGATCTACTCACTTTGTATGAAAGGTAGAATCATTAAATAACTGTCGTTGATTTGATTTACTAGACAACTTTTGGCTGCTTCTTTATTTCTTGTCTAGTAAATCCTTTTTACTCGACAACTTTTCGCTACTTCTTCTTTTCTTGTCTAGTAAATGAAATCCATTTTACACGAAGAAGAAAAGCCCTAACATATTCAAAAAGGGTGCGTTACTTAGAACGCACCCCAAAAAACCTATCATTACTTACTACTACTCAACGTCCCAGCCTTCAATTCCCCATGCCACTCTTTTAAAAATGGTATTTGGTCTTCAGAAATAGCGCCTGATTCAGTTGCTGCTTCTATTAAATA
>DATMFE010000230.1:0-1996 GCA_035556295.1 Ureibacillus sp. | reverse complement strand
GGAGTTGTTTTTCTTCGATTGCTTTTCTTAATTGATTTTCTAATACTAACTTTTTTAAAATTTCTTCATTCATTTCTCTATTGAAAAATTGATAATTATTTTTCCCTTTTTCCTTTGCTTTGTACATGGCCATATCCGCGTACTTAATTAACGTTTCCGCATCTGTTCCATCCGATGGAAAACAACTGATTCCTATACTGGGAGTACAATGAATTTCATTTCCCTCTAATATAAAAGAGGAAGATAGAGACTGAATGATTCGCTTCATTACTTTTTCCATTTCAACACAAGAAATATTTCGAAGTAACAAAATAAATTCATCGCCGCCTTGTCTAGAGACGATATCTCCTTCCCTAACGCTGTTTACGATTCTTTTAGAAACTTGTTGAAGAAGAAGATCCCCAATTCCATGACCATATGTATCATTAATTACTTTAAAACGATCAAGATCCATAAATACTACGGCTAACTGATATTGATCTCTCTTTGCTTCCGCAATCGTTTTCTCAATCATAAGATTAAAATAATTTCGATTAACTAAACCCGTCAAAGTATCATAATGAGCAAGCTGAAGAATTTCTTCATTTGCTTCCTCCAATTCAGCAGGACTTGGTATAGTCAGCAATTTCGGAATGATTCTCCAAAGTAATATAGCTGTTAATATCGATACTGAAGCGGTTAACAGCTCTAGTATATTATCCATTATATAGAAAGGTTTAGGTGGGGTCAGGTACTGGATAACATGCATCAAATGCCCGATTCCACATAGCATAATAAACAATATGAAACAGCTAAACATCCATCTAAACTCAAAGTTTTTCCTTTTCTTCATGAAAACTAGCATAGTTATAGGGATTGAGAAATAAGCGAGACTCGTTAAGATGTCAGCAATCGCGCTTACTGTGAAAATCTCTTTTGTATGTGTATGCACTGACAACATTGTCAAGCTGTTTAATAGTTGAACCATGATACTAAACTCTCCTCTATGTTGCTTCACGTTTTATCTTAAACTCAAAATGATAAATCTTAACTTACTTTGCCATCCTTTAAATGAATAAATCCAAAGCTAATTTAATCTATTTTCTAGAATTACATTGCCCCATTATATATTACAATATCTTTTGTTGTATACTGTAAATTAATCATGATTTTAATCCTATAATAAGGTAAATAATACTACAAACTTAAATTGAATTACCTATAAAAATATTAACTCTATAAAATAACAAACTACAAGAATGCGCATCTCTGATTTTAAAAAATAAATACATATGTCATATGCACTTCCTTTTAACGCACAAAAAAAGGATTGAGATCAAAATTGCTCAATCCTTTTTTGGTTGCTGCCGTCTAAGAGTAAGCGTCCAATTATTTCTTCTTTACTGTTTGATTCTTTTCGAACGATGTTTATCTTTTAATTAAAGAAGAGATAAGTATTTCACCTTAACTTCTACCCTGTATCAGTTACCACTCTCTATTCGGATACATTTGGTGCCACTGTTGCCAAGTACCGTGAGGGTGTTGTTGGTGCCACTGCTGCCAAGGTACGTAATGGTGCTGAGGTTGTTGATATTGCTGATGCCATTGTTGCCAAGTACCATGAGGATGGTGTTGATGCCACTGCTGCCAAGGTACGTGAGGATGGTGCTGAGGCTGATGGTGTGGTTGATGGTGATGTTGTTGTTGGTGGTGGTGATGCTGTTGCTGTTGCTGTTGCTGTTGATTCCATTGTTGCCAAGTACCGTGAGGGTTCTGCTGATGCCACTGTTCCCAAGGTACAGATGTAGAAGGCGATTGACCAGGTTGCATTAAATTCACCTCTTCTTTTCATTTATTCTTTACAGCTTATGGAAATTGGTTTTTAAAGAGCTTATCTATATTAAATACGGGCTTATACTAGTTAATTTTGCTGAATCAAACTCCGAAATTAGGTAAGGGTCTATACCTCTAAAGCATGAATACATACATTACCTTATATGGTTTGGGTTTTTTAGGA
>DATMFE010000229.1:0-2505 GCA_035556295.1 Ureibacillus sp. | reverse complement strand
TAAAACAACTGCAAATTTGTACAGCAGTACATCTTCTAGCAAAAAGAAACTAACAACAGTACCAATCAATACAAAATTAACTACTTCGACTAGTAAATCTAGCAAGATGTATAAAGTTACCTATAAAGGTAAAAAAGGTTATGTTTATTCTTCCAATCTTTCAAAAACAAAAGTAAAATTAAGCTTTTTTGTCAAAAAGGGTGCGGGACTGTATAGTAATACTACTAGTAAAAAAGTGAAATTAGATGCTCTTCCAATCAATACAAAAGTAACCACAACTTCTATAAAAACAGATAAAATGTATAGAGTCACATACGGCAGTAAAACTGGATATGTATATGCTTCAAATTTATCTACTAAAAAAGTGTCTAAGGTTCCTTTCGGACAAACAGTTCGAATTGGTAATTTTACAGTAAAAGTAAACAATCCAGTCAATCAGTACGGAAGCAGTTACCTGTATGACGATGCAAATTATATCTCACTTTACGTTGTCATTAAAAATTATGGACCGACACAGATTCCTGGATTTTTCCCAGACCTATATATTAACGATAAATTCAAAGATGCCCTGGAGTTACAGTTTTATTCGACTAAATACAATGAATTGGATACCATTGTGGAGCTTGCTAAAGGTAAAACTTTAAGTGGATATTTGACTTATCAAGTATCACCAGGTAAAAAATTAGAATTAGTGTATAGAGATTTTGACAACTTTGATAGCATGACCTTTTTGGGAACTAATTAATACAACTCATTCCACAATATAGAAAAAGACTGATCACAGAACAGAATGCTAGTGGTCAGTCTTTTATTATTTATTTCCCTTATTAATGGCTATGTTTTTTTACAACACTATGATTTTTGCGTTAACAAACTAACTACGACAAACACGATAAATGAAATCACGATGGGTAACACAACGATAGGCATACCGAGTACAATTCCAATTTCCGCTTCTTTAAAGTCTTTATCATTTATAGGAGCAGACAACGAAGGTGTATTTTTCTACCATTTTTTTAAATAATGAAAGGAATTTCACCTAATAATAGCGAATATTTAAAGTTATAAATTATTGAAGGTTCGGTGCAACTATGTCTTTAATAACAAAAGATTTGTTAATTAACTTTTTATTTACTATTCTTCCTTTATTTTTAGTGCAAATGATTTATTTTGCCAAATATTCTTATAGATTTGAAAACTTCAAAAGAAGGACATTTGCCATTTTTCCTATCGTCTCCCTTATTCTTTGTATGATATTCCCTGTCGATACAGGGCCTTATTATGTATGGGACCTTCGCTGGGTTCCCTTTATCCTAGGTTGGTTATATGGCGGATATAAATTAGGAATTCCTTTATTATTCTTAATGTTATTCATTCGCTTTTGGCTAAATGGCGATAACGGCTTTTATATAGCCTGTATTACTTTCTTTTCTTTTTCTATTGTACTATTCTTTATATCCAAATACTTTTCGCAATTTTCCTTGAAATATAAAATGATAATAAGCAGTTCACTAACTTTTATCGGCTTAATGCTCTCCCTGTTGGTATCTGAGCAACTATTTAACATAAACAGAGGAACGAATCTATGGATACAATATATTTCCATTCAAATTATTGCAATGGTGTTTACGAACTTGCTGTGGGAAGTCATCCAAGCAAATTTTCAAGTATTACAAAAGTTAGTGAAAGCTGAGAAATTACAAATGGTGAGTCATCTAGCAGCTAGTATTTCTCATGAAGTTCGTAACCCCCTCACCGCAAGTAGAGGATTTATCCAAATGCTATCTGAAGAAACCTCTGACCAAAAAAGAAAGCAATATACAGAAATTGCATTACAAGAATTAGATCGAGCCACAGAAGTAATCAATGATTATTTAACATTTGCTAAGCCCGCACTTGAAAAGGAAGAAAAAATCAATGTCGCAGAAGAGATTCAGCATGTCATCAATATCATTACTCCTTTAGCCAATATGAACAGCATACAAATCAAACTATCTTTATTAGAAGATGACCAATATGTCGTTAAGGGAGAGCGAAAAAAGTTTCAACAATGTTTAATTAATATATTAAAAAACGGTATAGAATCTATGGAGACTAACGGAAAATTGCACGTCATCCAAACCAATAATCAGGACACGATTCAAATCGATATTCGAGATGAAGGATTAGGTATGACACTAGAACAAATCAATCGCCTTGGGGAGCCCTATTTTACAACCAAAGAAAAAGGAACAGGGCTTGGCATGATGGTTTCGTATAGTATTATTAATCAAATGAATGGCCAGATTACAGTCGTAAGTGAACTAGGAATAGGAACTTGCTTTTCTATCAAGCTCCCTATTTATCAATAAATTATTTTTTAATTTTTTGTTGTACACCTTCCAGATTTATGATATTTTAAATATAAATTTTAAAACTATTTAGTTAATTCACTAGGGGATCCCTTGATAAGGGCTGAGAATAAAGTAGTTACTTTTAAACCCTCATAACCTGAACAGGTTCGCA
>DATMFE010000228.1:0-10119 GCA_035556295.1 Ureibacillus sp. | reverse complement strand
TTATATTAAGATGAGTATTTTTTGGGAATATTCATCTCCCCCACATACCAAGAAAACTCCCCCGCCTCCCTAATCAACTGCCGAAAACTCTTATATTGCTTCATCTCAGGAAAATAAAGCGAAGTATCAATCATCTGATTGTAACAACTGTACACCTTATTCACCCACCGACCATAAATCCTGTAATGAAGTTCCCTCGCATCCAGCGCATCTTGTGCAAGGTAGAATGCGTATGAAGACTCTCTACACTGGATTGCGTAAATCTTCACCGGCCGCATGTTAAGCACATCTTTAATTCTTAGATTTTTCAACTCTAGTTCTTCTGCGTCCGTAAGCATGATTTCGTCGAGTTTGCTAACTGGATCTTGTAAAGTGATTCTGCCCCTTTTTTGAAGATAGTAAATGAGATGCGCTGTATAAGGTTCATCATAGAGAATAGCATCTTCATATAACGCCTTTATGTTTGTATACTGGCTCACGCTTATCACCTATTCAACCGTTTTCCTCCATAGTCACAAGGGATCGCACAACGCGCTTCGCCCTTACGTCCCAATGGCTCGTTCTGAAATATGTCCCGTTGTTTTGCGGTAATTAACAACGACACTTCCGGTAGGGCCATTTCGATTCTTCGCTACAATGAGTTCCAGTGGTTCATTTCCCCTTTTATCCACATAAGCTTGCGTATCAGCTTCCTCACTCTCATACTCGTACTCTTCACTCGCTTTTTCCTTTAATTCCGCGTAATAGGAATCCCGATACAACAAGATAATGACATCTGCGTCTTGTTCGATATTGCCGGAATCCCGGAGGTCGCTCATGAGTGGGCGTTTGTTTTGGCGGGATTCTACGCCTCGATTGAGTTGGGCTAGGCAAATGACTGGGCAGTTAAATTCTTTTGCCATTCTTTTTAGCTCCCAGCTGATTTGGCCGATCATGTAGGTTTGATTTCCTCCGCGCGTATCGTTTGAGAAAATGATCTGCAAGTAATCAATAAAGATAATCGGTTTCCGCTCTGGAGTAGACCGGATAATGCTTCTTGCTTGTGCACGGATTTGACTTACAGTTAGTCCGGCACGGTCATCAATATGGATTTTTGCTTTGTCCACTTCTGTCAGCGTATGTACCCAATTTTCCTTTTGTTTTTCTGAGAAGTATTTGTAGGGGTCTCGCATTCTTAATCGGTTGATTTTCCCTGTCGTTGCTACGAGACGATTGATGAGCATCGTGCGGTCCATCTCTAGTGAAAACACGATTGGGAGGAATCCAGATATTCCCGCGGTATAGGCAAAGTAGTTCATGACATCTGTTTTCCCCATGGAGGGCCTACCCGCTACGATGGTGAGCTCCCCGTTTCTAAATCCAACTAACAAGCGGTCAAGCTGTTTTATCTTCGTTCGTACTGCAGCGATTTCTTCCATCGGCTTTTCGGGGAGTGGGAACATGGCTACTAAATCATTTGTAATGCTTGTGTTTATTCTTGTGGTATTTGTTTGGAGCTGATCCAATGCCTTTTGTATATCCTCGATGGACCAGTTTCCACTTTGCGCTTGGAATAATAGTTTTTGTTTTTCCCTTTCCCGCCAAGCAACCAGGACCATTTCGTTATAGGAGTCGAATTTCTCTGAGTCAGCAAAAGTTTGTAGATTCGCTAAATACGGGGCTCCCCCTACTTCTTTTGGTTCCACCATCGTCAAAATGGTTATGTAGTCAACAGGCTTATCTTGGTACGCTAAGTGCTGCATCGCTCGAAAAATAGAGCGATGCATCTGTGTTTGAAACATGTCTGGAGTTAAATCTGTATCTAGAATCAAATAGTTCTCGTTTAGCATGGTTCCTAGTAAGCTTCTTTCCATAAGTTCGTAGTTTAGTTGATTAGCCATTTGTATTACCTCCAAACGTTTAATCTTCCTCGCCTAACGTGAAATCCAATTCAACTGGTTTCACTTCACGTCTTTTCCGCTTTATTGGAGTTTGTTGTGACTCAACTAAGTAGTTTTCAAAGTTTGTAGGGCTAAATAATGTGCTTGGTCGTAAGAAGCTATTCATTTTTGGATCATATAGCCATTGTTTCACTTTGAAATCAATGACACTTATAAAGTCCTCAAACTTATAACCGTCATTAAATCGGCCATTGATAAACCTTCTGGTAGAGTGACTATTCAATCGGTAGTTACGATTTGTTTTTTTGTTTAAGTGATTAATGATTTCAGCCGCAACGTCGAGATTTTTCTCGACAATACCTTTTTTATTTTCTTCTTTTAATTCTTCTTTTATATATGCACCATCTGTGTCATCCAGCGTAAACAAAGTTTGACATGCACCCGACGTTTCTCCCGTGTTAGTGGTACTGCCAATTTGCGGGTTATTGGCAGGGTCAATTAATGAATCGTTGACTTCCTCTACATCTACAACGTAATACGGGGATACTTCTTTTGGGTTAAAATTAATTATCATTCCGCTTTGTGGGTCATATTCAACCCCAAGCACGCGGTAAAGATTCCCGTAATCAATTCGATACCATTTCGTTTTTATGAGTTTATATGGATTGTATTCTTGGGTTGAAACGATAATGTTGTCATCTTCTAAGTTGAGAATCGCTCGACTAATCGATCGTTCCGAATAGAATGGTAACTGCTTCTGCCAGTCCGTGTACGTATGTTTGTACCATGTATAACCATCTTTTTCATAAGGGGAACTCAATAGCCGGTAATGCAGCTGTTGTAAAATCAGTGCTTCTTTTAGACCTAGTTTTAAAACAAGTGTAGGCAAAGTTTGTAAAGGTGCTTCAGGAAGTAGTAGTTTATCTTTCATCGTGCATTCCACTCCTTTTCACAAATACGGTAAATATACAGAGCCTCTAATTGTTTCGTTGCATTTTCAAGTATGTAGACGGCCTCTTTCAGTTCTTCTGATTCACTAAAATGGTGGTAAACTAAATTCACATATGCCTTCCAAGCTTCAAACCCTGATAGTAATTCTGCATGCTTGTACATCCCTTCGAACGTCCATAAATACGGAGAATTACATTCAACAAATTCGTACGGACACTTCGCTTCACAAAATTCAAGATCCTCAGCTGTTAATTGAAAAAAATGAACCCCTTCAATAAATTCATCTTCGTGCTCGAGAAAATTCCAAATCAACGATTCTGCAGGGCACTGATACATCTCCCCTAATCGATACGTAGTAACAACCAACACATCTTGATATTCCATTTTTATCTCTCCCTATTGCATTAATGTCATTTCAAATGTTTATATAGCTTTGAAAAATAGAAAAAGAGACATGGTGGGGAGGAAAAACTTTTTGAGGAAGTGGGTTTGTGAAATAAAAGTAGAGGATATGCAGTAAACAAACGATATTTAATCCTGGTTCAAGGATTGATTAGATATAGTGTTTTTAATTGTTCTAAACCAAGTACTATTGGAATACATTTTCCATAAGATTTAACGTATAAATTAGTAGTTTAGAAGTAAATTCACAAAATGGAACCTATTACTGAATTTGATGGGAGGTTTAATAATGGAGCAATTTACGGAACAGCTAAAAAGTTTAGCAAAAAGGATTGGGACATTAAGAGATTCAATCACGACTGAGGAAGCAACAAAAACTGCAATCGTAATGCCATTCTTTCAACTTCTTGGCTATGATGTGTTCAACCCCTTAGAATTCTGTCCTGAATTCACTGCAGATGTAGGTATTAAAAAAGGTGAAAAAGTTGACTATGCTATTTTGATGGACGGAGAACCTATTATTTTAATTGAATGTAAGAGTATTAACGAAAAACTCACTAAGCATGATTCACAACTTTTCCGTTATTTCGGAACTACCTCAGCTAAATTTGGTATTCTTACTAATGGAGTAGAGTATAAATTCTTTACTGATTTAGAAGAGTCGAACAAAATGGACGGTACTCCATTTTTCATCTTCAATATTCTTGAAATACGGGATAGTCATATTCAAGAGATTGCTAAGTTTAGAAAAGAAACCTTTGATGTAGATAACATTGCTAGTGCAGCTTCTGAATTAAAGTATTTAAATGCATTAAAGCTATATTTATCAGAGCAATTTGAGCAACCTGGTGAGGATTTTATTAGATTTCTGGTTAATAAAATTTATGATGGTGTAAAAACAAAAAATACTATAGAAAAATTCACTCCAATCATTACAAAAGGGCTAAAACAAATTGTAAACGAAAAAGTAAATGATAAATTGAATGCCGCCCTTAAATCGACAGGCGACAATAAAATTAATATAACGCTACCAGATCCAAAAGGTGAATTGATAAGTGAAAATGAAAAAATTGTTGATAAGGAAAATGATGAAGCAAACACTATTAATACAACAGTTGAGGAATTAGAAACATACTCTGTTGCAAAAGTAATCTTAAAAGATTTAATTGCTCCAAACCGCGTATTCTACCGTGATAATCGAAGTTATTTCAATATTTTAATTGATGATAGTATTCGCAAATGGATACTTCGTGTGTATTTTAATGAAAATCGAAACTACATCGTATTAAATAACGCTTCAAGTGACAAAGAACGTACAACTATAGATTTCAATCAACCAGTTGATCTTATTGATTATAAAGAGCAAATTTTAGAAACAGCTAAACAGTATGCGTAAAATATTCTATTTGCAAGTTGGGATTCATAAATAGGAACATACGTGCTATAATTTAATTGTAATAGTTTGGTAACTCAAGGGTGGTTGGCTCACTCCTTTATTGGAATGGGGGTGATGGCGGGTTAAGAACGCCACGTCCTGTGGCAACAACCGCATGACCCACATCGTGTGGGCCCTCATGACAGTATTTGAAGCACTAATGTAAGTTTATCAAGACCTAAATTAAGAAAAGGTAAATAAATTAAAGGACATAACATATTTTATATGACTAATATGTTATGTCCTTTCTTGTTGAACTAACGCACTCCTTTAGTTCAATAAGGAATTATTGCTTTTTAATCTTTTTACCAAACAGAGTGCTTGTTTAGTAGATTTTATTAAAGATGTATCACCTTTTAATTCTCTTAGTTTATATGCTTCGATAAAGTTTTTTTCTGCTTCATCTAACCTTCCCAATTCCATCAGACATTTTCCAATGTGTTGAAAAGCAAAGTCTAAATGATTATTTATCTTATCTTCTTTAAATTTATTTAAGGCTTTATCAAAATACTCTAACGCTTCATAGTGTTTTTTATTATATTTCAACGCTTCTCCAAGACGAATTAATGTAACTACCTCTCTTTTTATGTTTCCATCTACCAATGCGTATTTTAGGCAAACGTTTAAATAATTGATTGCTATCTAAGGTTCCTCACAAATTCTATACAGATTACCAATTATTCCATAAAGAAAATACTTATCGTCTTCTTCAATTGTCTTTTTCAATAAATTTTCAGCTTCAGCAATAATTTGTTTTATTTTCGGAGGATTGGAGGTCTTTTCTCGTAGATAATCGTTACTATCAAAATAAATAAATTCATTCACCGAAGAAAGTCTATTTTTAAAATCTACTATACTCATATCTTCACACCTCAACTTATACAGCATTTTCTTCAACTAATCTGCCCTTTAGCACAATAACTTCATCAAAATGAGTATTAAATTCCTTCTTGGATAAATACGATACTATTACAACAATATAGGCTCATCATAATTTTATTTGGTATATTAGAAGCAATAGGATAGTAAAAAAATACTTGAACAGTAAATGATTGTACACAAAGAGAAGTGAATTCAAGATTACCCAGTAATGAATTCAAGGAGTGTTGATGAATAATATGAAAGTATCTAAAAATAATCATCCGATTATATTAATATTTTTTATTTTTAATATTACATTGTTATTAATTATTTATTTTCTAACTACTAAAGGGATATTCATTCAGATTGGTGTCCCTGGGTTACAACACCATTATATAAATGGTATATTCCTATTTTCAGCACTTATTTCTGGGATATTGTTAATTCATTATAAGTTTCACGATAAGGGACTTACTTTCATTGCTATATTTTTGAGTTTATTTATTTCATTTTTCGTAATGATGTATGGATTGCTTATCTTTGATGCTAAATATACAACTTTCTCTTCTCCTAACAAGCAAGTTCATTTTGTGGTCATTGAAACAGGTCATGGAGACATTTATCAAATGTCAAATACAGGGTTATTTATAACACATTTAGCCTCCATACGAACTGATGATGGGTTTCAACCATTTAATAAGGGAGCATATCGTTTAGAATGGAAAAGTGGAAATACATTAATGATCAAATACGGATTTTATGCACAGTCCCCTCTAAAAGACTATCATGAAATGACAGTAACATATTATCTACACTGATTTATGAATAAAAGAGAGGATTATTACAAGCCTCCCTTTAGTGCAAATCCATTATACTATGATGTTTCCTTATAAACTAAATCTGTTAAACATCCTTCAATGCTATTGCACATTGTTCTACTTCTTTATCTGTAAGAGTATATATAACTCAAAAGTTCAATAGAGAAATGATTCCAATTCCTCAACTTTGTCTCCATCTAATTGGTGGGTGACCCCGTATGTTTCACCATCACCGTTGTAATTGATGACAATGTTAATGTCATGAAGTAATTCGCTAAAATACTTGAAAGACTTGTTCAATTGATTATAAGAATCCTCAGTATCAGTACCGTCTTTTTCTTGTACTGAAATAACATTATTAAAATGACTTATCGCTAATTTCAACATTCGTAAATTATCAAAGTCCTTTTGAAGATCTTCACCTTCAATCCGAAAATACTTTTCGTGTTCCTTAATAATACGTTCAGACTTTAGGTAATAATCATTCGTATCTGTTGTCTTCGAAATATCTTCTGAATGAAAAGCAATCCAAGCATTTAAAGTGGGTTCGATTCCATAGTTGCTAAATCCTTCAGGTGTAGAAGTGTTCTTCCACGACTTCGTGTCACTATCTTCTTTTACTTCTTGTATATTTTCTTCCTCAGCAATTACTGACTCTTCCTCTATTTCTAATTCTGGTGCAGTTTTTTTAGTACATCCTATCAATAATCCACTTAGCAAGAATGCTGTTAACACTAATTTCAGATTCAAAATACCTCCCCCTTCATCTTCAACTCAATAGTAGAAATATTGAAATGGATGACTTTATCGTGAAGAACATTCCAAGTAGACAACAGATAATACCTCCACCAGCTTCTAATTTTCCACTTTGTTTAAAACGGTTAATTTGTTTTAACGCTATAACACCAAAAATCAGCCCAACAATCCCAAGATAAAAGCCTACTGCGAAAAAAGAAGTTGCAATTGAAAGAACACCAAAAACCAGTGAAACCATACCTTTGTTATTCGTCTTAATAGCAGTCTTAATATCAATATCCCCCTTTTAAATTTACCTACCTTCTCCATCATCGAAACTATAATCTAATATCTTTAAGAGAAAATTCCCTATAATAAAGATAATGAGTATAGATAGGGGAATATTACACCAAAAGACTCCCTTTATAAATTTCCATATATTTAATCTTTAAAACTTTAAACAGCGACCTTAATAAACCTATTATTACATCTTGTTCTTCTTTCATTAACCTGCCCCGATAGTTCAGTAACTTCAACAGAAAGAGACATTAATCCTTCTTGGATTAACGCCTCCGTTAGCACAATAAGAAATCATACTTTTGTGAAGTTCAAGATGGCCTCCTTGAATTCCAATTGATTTTCAATGTAAGGGTGATGACTACTTTCTAATATACTTAATTTTGGGTACTTAAATTTAAAGGTATGATGATGACCTGGACCAACAGCATAATCAAATTTCCCTGTAATTACCAGTACCGGTTTAGTTAAATGTTCTGTTAATAAAGTAAAGTCCTGAAAATATTCTTCTGATGAAAAGACAAAATGCTGAAAGTTCGGGTCACTATACAATCCTTCATCAATTTTATCTACTATTTTTTTGTTTTCTAAATCAACATACTGAAGTTTATAATACTCTTCCTTTTCCATTAACTTTGAAAGTATTGAATAAAATGTGTCCATAAATGATTCTAAATTACTCCTTTGAATTTGCTTCTTCTCCATCCCCAAAATATCAAAGCCCTTATTAATTTGTTGTTCAAAGGAATCAAACATATTAAGTGTTACGTTTGATAAAATTATCCCCTTAGTTCTTTCAGGAAAACGTTTTGCATAATTGACTGCAAGTATGCCACCAAATGAGTGTCCTATTACATACCATTCACTTATTCCTAAAAATATCCTTAATTCTTCAATATCATCTACTAACCTTTTTAAAGAGTAATTTTGTGTAGGGCTATGTTCAGAACGTCCACACCCTCGTTGGTCCAAATACACCATTTCCAAATCCTCTTCTAAAAGTTCTTGTGAAAAGTATTGAAATGATTTACTCCAATAACCTGGTCCTCCGTGAAGATAGACACAAGTTACTCCTTTCCCACTCTTATCGTAATGTAATTTTAAACCATCACTTGTTATGAATTCCATTTGCAAAAATTTCCCCTTGTCTTATGTATGACATATTCAACTAATCTTCAATAACTTCAACAAAAAAGGACATTAATCCTTCTTGGATCAACGCCTCCGTTAGTTTAATAAGAAATTATCATTCAATCAAACCGTTTGGGTCTAAATTTTTTAATTCATTTTTAGTAACTCTAATGTATTGCCTATCAATGATTTCATAGTCAAATTGCGATACTTCGTTATGAGCGAAGTAAGTATATTTTACATAAGGTTCATTTTCAAAGATTACAATTGTAAAAAATTCTGGCATTTTAAATCCATAAACACCTTCAACAGATGCTAATTCTCCCTTATCATATCCCATTTCTTTTATAAGATAATTTGTCACCTTATCTTCTTGAATATTTTTATAAACTTCAATATAAATAAATCGTGACAAAATTATTACTAAAACTAAAATAGCAACAACTAAAGCAATTTTATAAATCTTTCGCAAATATTACCCCCCCTATTTTTGAATTAACCTGCCCCGTTAGTACAATAAGTTCAACAAAAAAGGCTTAATCCTTGTTGGATCAACGCTCTTATTGGGCTTTTAAGAGTATAGTTTCTGTTTTGTCTTCCCATTCTACTGTAATTTTTATTTCGGTACCCTCATAAACAAAAGCACAACCACTACAATTGCTATATCCTTTTATTTGTAATACTCCAGGACCTTTTAATGTTCCCCTTCCACCTGAAGAACCTGTGTGATCCTCAATTTTATAATTAACTTCCATACCCGCTACACTTTCTTTTTCTTCACCTTGATACACAAGAACAAAATCTTGTATTTCTCTGTTATCATCTTGCATTGCTGTTATTTTTGCAGCCCAGTTTTCACTTTCCCCTTCAAATGTCAAAGTTTTTGATTGACAACCAGATAGTATAAAAACAACAATGACCAATAATAAAAAATTTCTTTGCATCATTTCCAAACTCCCTCACATCTTTCTTATTTCAGAAACCTGCACCATTATTAGGGCTAAGAAATGTATTACCTTTTTTGGGTACAATTATTATTTCCTCATCACTATTTTCGTGAGTCCCTAAAATTTCAATGTCACCAATCAACTCATCTTCATTTCCCCAAAAATGCTACATATATTTTTGGGTTTTATTTGGATAAAATTTAACTACTTCACTATCATCGTAAATAAAACCCAAACGTCCTTCTTCCCCAATCATTGTGTAACTGCCTGATTTAAAAAGATGACTTTCATTCCAATTGTGTTGAATAACTTCATCTTTTATTGGCTCTTCGTCATTACAGCTTGCAATTACTAATAATAAAATTACTGTACAGATTAAAATTAATTTTTTTTTGAACATAAACACATCCCCTCTATTTATGTTTATTCCCGTTAAACTTCAAATACGATTTATTTCACTAAACTGCCCCGTTTGTTCAATAACTTCAACAAAAAAAGACATTAATCCTTCTTGGATCAACGCCCTCGTTCGTATTATTAGGTCAGCCAGAGAAATCTGGTTGACTATTTTTTATTCAATTTATAGATTGATAGTAGCCGGGTTAGAACGTATGCCCTCGTGGGATAAGATCCCGACAACTAACATGTTCACCCTCTACTTG
>DATMFE010000227.1:0-2481 GCA_035556295.1 Ureibacillus sp. | reverse complement strand
TAAAACAACTGCAAATTTGTACAGCAGTACATCTTCTAGCAAAAAGAAACTAACAACAGTACCAATCAATACAAAATTAACTACTTCGACTAGTAAATCTAGCAAGATGTATAAAGTTACCTATAAAGGTAAAAAAGGTTACGTTTATTCTTCCAATCTTTCAAAAACAAAAGTGAAATTAAGCTTTTTTGTCAAAAAGGGTGCAGGACTATATAGTAGTACTACTAGTAAGAAAGTGAAATTAGATGCTCTTCCAGTCAATACAAAAGTAACCACAACTTCTGTAAAAACAGATAAAATGTATAAAGTCACATACGGCAGTAAAACTGGATATGTATATGCGTCAAATTTATCTACTAAAAAAGTATCTAAGGTTCCTTTCGGACAAACAGTTCGAATTGGTAATTTTACAGTAAAAGTAAACAAACCGGTTAATCAGTACGGAAGCAGTTATCTATATGACGATGCAAATTATATCTCACTTTATGTTGTCATTAAAAATTATGGATCGACACAGATTCCTGGATTCTTCCCAGACCTATATATTAATGATAAATTCAACAATGCCCTAGATTTACAGTTTTATTCGGCTAAATACAATGAATTGGATACCATTGTGGAGCTTGCTAAAGGCAAAACTTTAAGTGGGTATTTGACTTATCAAGTATCGCCAGGTAAAAAATTAGAATTAGTGTATAGAGATTTTGATAGCTTCGATAGTATGACATTTTTTGGAACCAACTAACACAACTCGTTCCATGATATGGAAAAAGACTGATCGCAGAATGCTAGTGATCAGTCTTTTATTATTTACCCTTATTAATGGCTATGTATTTTTGCATTAACAAAACGAACTACGACAAACACGATAAATGAAATTACGATAGGTAACACAACGATAGGCATACCGAGTACAATTCCAATTTCCGTTTCTTTAAAGCCGTTATCATTTATAGAAGAAGAAAACGAAGGTGTATTTTTCTACCATTTTTTAAAATAATGAAAGGAATTTCACCTAATAATAGCGAATATTTAAAGTTATAAATTATTGAAAGTTCGGTGCAACGATGTCTTTAATAACAAAAGATTTGTTAATTAACTTCTTATTTACTATTCTTCCGTTATTTTTAGTACAAATGATTTATTTTGCCAAATATTCTTACAGATTTGAAAACTTCAAAAAAAGGACATTTGCCATTTTCCCTATCGTCTCCCTTATTCTTTGCATGATATTCCCTGTTGATACAGGTCCTTATTATGTATGGGATCTTCGTTGGATTCCCTTTATCCTAGGTTGGTTATATGGCGGATATAAATTAGGAATTCCTTTATTATTCTTAATGTTATTCATTCGCTTTTGGCTAAATGGCGATAACGGCTTTTATATAGCCTGTATTACTTTCTTTTCCTTTTCTATTGTACTATTCTTTATATCTAAATATTTTTCACAATTTTCAGTTAAATGTAAAGTGATAATAAGCAGTTCGCTAACTTTTATCGGCTTAATGATCTCCCTGTTGGTATCTGAGCAACTATTTAACATAAACAGAGGAGCAAATCTATGGACACAATTTATTTCCATTCAAATCATTGCAATGGTGTTTACGAACTTGCTGTGGGAAGTCATCCAAGCAAATTTTCAAGTATTACAAAAGTTAGTGAAAGCTGAGAAATTACAAATGGTGAGTCATCTAGCAGCCAGTATTTCTCATGAAGTTCGTAATCCACTCACCGTAAGTAGAGGATTTATCCAAATGCTATCTGAAGAGACCTCTGACCAAAAAAGAAAGCAATATACAGAAATTGCATTACAAGAATTGGATCGAGCCACAGAAGTAATCAATGATTATTTAACATTTGCTAAGCCCGCACTTGAAAAGGAAGAAAAGATCCATGTCGCAGAGGAGATTCAGCATGTCATCAATATCATTACTCCTTTAGCTAATATGAACAGCATACAAATCAAACTATCTTTATTAGAAGATGACCAATATGTCGTTAAGGGAGAGCGAAAAAAGTTTCAACAATGTTTAATTAATATATTAAAAAACGGCATAGAATCTATGAAGGCTAACGGAACATTGCACGTCATCCAAACCAATAATCAGGATACGATTCAAATCGATATTCGAGATGAAGGATCAGGTATGACACAAGAACAAATCAATCGCCTTGGGGAGCCCTATTTTACAACCAAAGAAAAAGGAACAGGACTTGGAATGATGGTTTCGTATAGTATTATTAATCAAATGAATGGCCAGATTACAGTCGTAAGTGAACAAGGAATAGGAACTTGCTTTTCTATCAAGCTCCCTATTTATCAATAAATTATTTTTTAAATTTTTGTTGTACACCTTCCAGATTTATGATATTTTAAATATAAATTTTAAAACTATTTAGTTAATTCACTAGGGGATCCCTTGATAAGGGCTGAGAATAAAGTAGTTACTTTTAAACCCTCATAACCTGAACAGGTTCGCA
>DATMFE010000226.1:0-6986 GCA_035556295.1 Ureibacillus sp. | reverse complement strand
GGTGTGAAAGCAAGTAAATCATTTCCGTTTACTGAGATGGATTCATTGTTTAAGTGAAGAATGAGCACTTTCTTCCCACCATCAGCAAGGTATAATTTTCCTTGCCCATTTGCTTTCATAAGAGAAGCACCTTCCCCTGAGATTGCCTTTTTAAACAATGCCCCAAGTCCTTGTTCTAAAATACCTTCACGTTCAAATTTTATGTGTCCTTCATAAGCAACCATGGAGCCAGCTTTAGCCCACACTTGCCCATTTAAATTCACTTCAAGCATACGTGGTGTTTCTAATTCAAAGAAGCCTTGTCCTTTATCGGTTTGTCCCGTAGTTCTAATTAATTCGTCAATCGAATACTTATTCATACTACAATTCCTCCCCTTGTCTTCAATGAAAAGAGCTATAGATTAAATTCGGTATCAATTCATCTATACCTTTATTCACCAATAATTCTTACCTGACAGCATATGAATATGATTTTTAGACTATGTTTATGTATATATAGGGAGATTGGAATTGAACACTTTATTTTTCATTTAATGTTTTTAAACGAGAAATACCTCATCATTAAATTGATGAGGTATCTTTAAGTTTATTTTATGCGTTACGATTTCTCAATACATTGACTTACTTATAGGTTTATATAGGGTTTAATTAAAGGGTAGCTTAATTTCCTTCAAGGAAGATTTTTTCAATATCATCTAACAATAAGTTTGCAGCGATAACACCACCTGCAGTATTCCAAATAGCATCACTAACCTTTTGGACATTACCAGCTTTAACAGCACTTAGGTTTTGGAATAATGGATCATTTATCCATTCTTCTTCTAATTTAGTTGCCTCGCCATCTCCAGTTTCATAAGAGAAATAGAATATAATATCTCCATCCATTGCAGGCATGCGTTCTTTTGTAACATTCTTTTCAGCAAAATCATCCATATCTTGAGATTCAGGACGAGCAAATCCTAATTGATCTAAAATAACACCTGAGAAAGTATCCTTATGATAGATTCGAACATCACCTGTCATAAAACGTACAATTGATACTTCTTTTTGTAATTGATCGCCAAGTTTTGTTTGTAAGTCAGTTACTCTATTATCGAAATCCTGTATAACTTTCTTACCTTCTTCTTCTTTGTTCACTGCTTTTGCATAGAGCTCAAAATTTTTCTTCCAATCACCGCGAAGGTCTTCCGCAAATACAGTTGGTGCAATGGCACTTAGCTGCTCATAGATTTTTTCATGTCGCATTTTATTACCAATGATTAAATCAGGCTCTAAAGAAGCAATCGTTTCTAAACTTGGTTCACCTTCCATACCAACACTTGTAACGCCTTCCATTTCATTTTCAATGTGCTCATACCAAGGATCACCAGTCCAAGATTGAACAGCACCCACAGGTTTAACACCTAAAGCAAGTAACGCCTCAGTTCCTTCATTTGTTAGTATAACTACTTTTTCTGGTGTCTTCTCTAATTCAGTAGTTCCCATTGCATGTTCAACTGAATACCCTTCTGTAGTTTCTTGTTTTTCCACTGAAGATTCAGTGCTCTCTTGCTTAGATTCAGAATTATTTCCGCATCCACTGAGAACGAAAACAAATAGTAAAACTATACATAATAAAGACTTTTGTTGCTTAATGTATGTAAGCATAATTCCCCTCCTAAATTGATAATGATTATCATTTACAATTAGGATATTATTAGATAAAATTAACAATGTCAATACGTAATTGAAAATGATTTTCAATTACTCCTATGTCTGCTAACATGCACATAGTTTATTAATTATATATACAAAGATATTTCTAGGGAGAAAAAAGAGATGATTCTTCAAAGTATTAAAGGTAAATCGTTTGGCCTTATTATTGGTGCGATTTTACTCCTATTGTTTAATTTTTTAAGTATTATCCTTGGATATACAAATATTACAATTCAAACAGCGATTGATGCCTTTACTAACTTTAATAGCTCAAATGAACATATTATTATCTTAGATGTTCGACTACCAAGAGCTTTAATTGCAACAGCTGTAGGAGTGAGTCTTGGTGTAGCTGGTGCTTTATTACAAGCACTAACAAGAAATCCACTTGCATCTCCAGATATTCTCGGATTTAATGCTGGAGCGAGTTTTTCAATTGTAGTAGCACTTATGTTATTTTCCGTTACTTCATTACAAGCAATAACTTGGATTGCTTTCATTGGTGCGGCGATTGCAGGCTTTTTAGTATATTTCTTAGGTTCAATTGGTCGGGATGGCATGACACCTATTAAAATGACTCTTGCAGGTGCTGCAATAGCAGCGCTTTTCGCTTCATTAACTCAAGGCCTACTAGTAATGGATGAATCAGCATTAGATCAAGTATTATTCTGGATGTCTGGGTCCGTCCAAGGAAGGAAACTAGATATTCTATTTGCTGTCCTACCTTATTTAGTGATTGGCCTCATTATTTCATTAATTATTTCAAATAAAATTAACATTTTAAACTTGGGCGATGATGTTGCCAAAGGACTTGGCCAAAGAATTATGATAGTTAAACTTATTGCCGGAATATCTGTTATTTTACTAGCTGGTGGATCAGTTGCGATTGCTGGTCCAATTGGCTTTATTGGGATTGTCGTACCTCATGTTGTGAAATGGTTAGTAGGAAATGATTATCGATGGATTATTCCATACTGTGCAATTGTCGGAGGAATATTCCTCTTGATTGCAGATATAGGTGCTCGCTATATCTTGATGCCTGAAGAAGTACCTGTTGGGATTATGACCGCTCTTGTTGGTACACCATTCTTTATTTACATTGCACGTAAAGGAGGAAGAAAAGCATGAGAAAATATAAGTCTATAAGAGCTTTTCGTGATCAAATCTCATTTTTAATAGATCGTAAAGCTTTTAAATACCATGTTTTATTCTTCTTTTTTCTTGGCTTAGTATTTCTACTTAGTGCAGGTATGGGGGAACAGTCTTTTTCTCCATGGAAAACTTTCAATATATTATTAGGGAATGGCAGTAATTTCGAATCAATGGTCGTGGAATCATTTCGTATGCCTCGGATACTAATTTCCATCCTGGTCGGAATTGGTCTTGCGGTGGCAGGAGCTATCATGCAAGCCATTTTACGAAACCCTTTAGCATCGCCTGATGTAACAGGAATTACTGGAGGAGCATCAGTGGCCGTTGTTTTATTTTTAGCCATCTTCAGCAATGAAAGTAATGCATTAACTGTAAGCGTTCATTGGATGCCTCTTGCCGCATTTATTGGAGCTACAATTGTAGCGATTTGCCTTTATCTACTTTCATGGAAAAATGGATTATCCCCATTTCGCTTAGTATTAGTAGGAATTGGGTTATGGGCTTTAACGAAAGCATTAACGAATTTATTTATGATATTAGGACCGATACATCAAGCTGCTCAAGCTAATGTTTGGATAACCGGCTCTGTTTATGGAGCTAATTGGAGCAATGTTCAAATATTAGCCCCAATCACAGTTTTGCTATTACTAATTACATTGATTATGACACGTCATTTAAATATTCAAGAACTTGGAGAAGATATTGCATTAGGTGTTGGAGCAAGAATTGAAAGACAACGTTTAGGTTTGCTTATACTTTGTACAGCTTTCATAGGGAGTGCTGTAGCTTTTGCCGGTGGTGTTGGTTTTGTTGGATTAATGGCCCCACATATCGCTAGAAAATTAGTTGGTTCATCTTTTGGAAATCTATTACCACTATCAGCAATGATAGGTGCTATTTTAGTATTACTTGCTGATACGATTGGCCGAACTGTCTTTTTACCAATAGAAGTTCCAGCTGGAGTATTTACTGCGGTTATCGGAGCACCTTACTTTATCTATCTATTATACCGACAACGAAACGCTTAATTAGGAGGGAACCATTATGCACGTTTTAGAAACACAAAATTTAACTTTATCTTATGGGGAGCAAATTATTTTAGATCAACTAAACCTTACTATTCCCTATGGAAAAATAACTGTTTTGATTGGTAGTAATGGTTGTGGTAAATCCACTCTCCTTCGCTCAATGGCACGTTTACTTAAACCACTAAGCGGTTCAATTTTACTAGACGGCAAAATGATGTCGAAATTACCTACAAAAGAAATAGCTCAAAAACTAGCCATTTTACCACAAGGACCAGTATCTCCGGAAGGTTTAACTGTATTGCAATTAGTGAAACAAGGACGTTATCCTTACCAGAAATGGTTCAAACAGTGGTCTTCTAAAGACGAAGCAATTGTCCATCATGCATTACAATCAACTGGCATGACAGAATTATCTGATCGTTTAGTCGATTCTTTATCTGGTGGTCAAAGACAACGAGCTTGGATTGCTATGACACTTGCTCAGGATACAGATACAATATTATTAGATGAGCCTACGACTTACCTTGATTTAACACACCAAATTGAGGTATTAGATTTATTATTTGAATTGAATGAAAAGGATAATCGAACTGTTGTCATGGTACTACATGATATCAATCTAGCTTGTCGTTATGCACATTATATGATTGCAGTTAAAGATAAGGCGGTATACGCTCAAGGTAAACCGGAAGATATCATTAATAGCGAATTAGTTAAAGGTGTATTTAACTTAGACTGTATAGTAGTGCCAGACCCAGTATTTGAAACCCCAATGTGTGTTCCTTATGGGAAAGGTAGGGTTATGAACGGAGTGAAAAAAGATGTTGTCCACGTTCACTCTCGATGAGCGAAGAATGTTAGAAGAAAACTATAGGTTAACTTATAGTACTAGCACCTCGAACTTATCTACACCTCTTTCACAATTAATGAATGATGAAAATCTAAAAATGTACTTATCAGCTGTAAAGGACCGAACAAAAGCTGCTAACTTAGGTGTAGCCGCATCCCTCTTTGTAAAAAGATACAGTTTCGCTGTACTCATTGCACTCTATTCAATGAGTGTACTAAACAAAAAAATCAATTTTTCAATTAATAACATTTCCATTCAAACGTTTGATGAATCAGATATATTGTGGCTACCCTATATAAAATTTGATTGTTTGGATTTTTGCCTTTCCGACAAAATAGATGACAGAGTAACATGGAGAAACAAATTTTTAACCGAAATCTTTGCGGATCATATAGAAGTCATATTTAATAACTTCGGAAGAATATCCAAATTATCTAAAAGAATTATGTGGGAAAATCTCTACACATACATTGTTTGGATGTATAGAAATGTACTAACAGATGAAAATTATGTGCATCAACATCATACTATTAAAGAGGATTTTAATTGGCTTACTTCAGTTAGAGATGGAAGTATTTTTAGTGAATATAATGAAAATCCCTTTTTAAAATTTAGAGGATCAAAAGACATTAATAGCATATTAGAAGGGGATCCACATAAAAGAATCACTTGCTGTTTATCTTATTTAACTGAAAGTAAAGGAGCTTTTTGCAATGGCTGCCCTATCGCAAGGAAACGTAATCAAAAGGAATAAATTAATTAAGGACTACTTCTCATTGCAAATGAAAAGTAGTCCATTTTTTATCTTATCCACACTCTAGTTCTAAGAAGTTTTGCTTCCTATCACTGTAATCTTTTTATTGCATAATAAACTCCGCAACCGATTCTGTTGCATCACCTATTGAGAATGTTGTGAACGTTACTTCGTTCCCTATTTCAATGTCTTTATGATCGAGTTGGTTCTTCGCCTCTTCAGATAAACGATACTTAGTATCCTCACCATTAACAGTAATGGTTACTTCATCATGTTCATCAATACTTTTCAAAATACCAACAATTTCAGGAGCTTGTTCTCCAGCTAACATTGTTCCACCAGCTAAGTTTTCAACTGTTTCTTCAGTTTCATTGGCCTGATCTTGTTGGTTCCCATTAGATCCGCATGCTGCTAAGAATGACAACATAAGTACGCTAACCCCGATGCAAGTAAGTTTCTTGATGTTTTTCACATGGTTCGCCTCCTTTTATTCTATCTAGTGAATTAGTCGAAGCTGACCTATTTATGTTTCATATTCGTTTTGTTAATTAAATAAATTTGTGTCCTTAAGATGATTTTTACTGCACTCTTTTTCAACATCAAAAAAGCGTTGATCTAAAATCAACGCCTCAAAAAAATCTTAACAAATACACGTTTTCCGCTTCATTCCGACTCTATTTTTCTCTTCAATTTTATGGATATAGTCCTTAGCAAGAGGAACCTTACATGCCGTATTTCCAACATCTACATGTACTTTCCCTATTTCCTTTGCAACTTCTTTTGCTTCTTCAGTTAATGCCGGCACATAGGCACCTACAGATATGACAAAACCGTTCATAACATACCGCACTCGATTACGTTCCTCATGAATTGTATTTTTCACTTGATCTAGTAGATTTCTAATTTCAGTTAAATCTAATTCTTCATCAGGTGTGATTGAAAGATAGTTCGAATAAGTGCTCCATCCAGAAACTGCAATCATTTCCTCATCGGACTTCATCCATTCTCTTGCTAGTTCAAGAGCATAGTTACTTTCAGCTGTAACCTGTGCAACTGTATACTCTGCAATCATATACCAATAGGCATTTCTCACCCATTCCTGCAAAGTCTCTTTTGATAGAAGTTTTGGATCAACAGAAAGACCTGCTAAATACATTGCATCATGATTCCCTGAGTGGAATAGTTTCAGTGCTAATTCGTGGTCTTTCTTCACAAACTTCACCAGCTTCTTCAAATCACCAATTTTAACCCCAAAATAGGGCTCTCTTACACCGTGGTTCAAATAAACCTTTTTCGTTTGTTCCGATCCCAACTCTTCAAGCTTTTGCATAATGTCTTCATACGTCACAAGTTCATCTCCTTTTTTTGTTTTTCTATCACTATCTTTTCAATTAATATCCCCTAAATATACTAGTGACTTTTCTTTATGGTAATGTTTAATAATATATTTACCTATTTCTTTAGGATAAATTCTATAAGAGATTAATTCATTTACAGGTACCCACTC
>DATMFE010000225.1:0-3089 GCA_035556295.1 Ureibacillus sp. | reverse complement strand
GTGTACATTACCTAAACGGATGTTTTTACGTTTAATATGGTCAAGTAAACGACCTGGTGTACCAACAATAATATGTGGTTTCTTCTTTAAAGCACGGATTTGACGATCGATATCTTGACCACCATATACCGCTAGTACACGTGCTCGTTTTCCGTAGCCAAGTTTGAAAAGTTCTTCGGAAACTTGAATCGCAAGTTCACGTGTTGGAGCAATGACAATTCCTTGTACATTCTCGTCATTTATATCGATATTTTCCATTAATGGAATACCAAATGCTGCTGTTTTACCTGTTCCAGTTTGAGCTTGACCAATAATATCTTTTCCCTCAAGCGCTAATGGAATCGTTTGAGCTTGAATCGGGCTCGCTTCCTCAAATCCCATTTTTTCAATTGATTTCATAGACGTTCTATCTAATCCTAATTCGCTAAATAATGTCAATGTGTTCGTGCTCCTTTTAATATCATAAATTTATCAATACATGTTGCAATGGTTCTTGTTCAAATTACAACAAATGTGACGGAGGTTGTACTTTACCTCGTATAAAGAAAATTCACCAATTGGCTCATCTTCAGGCAGATAGATGCGTAGTTGTACTTATCCTATTCCCCTAAAATCGGCAGTTGTTTCAAAATTTTTTCTATGCTGACACTGTATACTACAATAGTACAAAAAAGGGGCTGTAATCACCTAAGCAACTACCTTATTAGTTCGGCTGAACTCAATATATGGATTCAACAAATAACATACACCAGCCTTCTCTTACTTTGCTGGGTGCAATAGCAAATACACATTACTATGTTTGTAAACATAGGCGCATTTTATTACTCGTATATATAGCCAAGATGAAATTCAAATTGGAAAAGTTAAAGTAGCATAATCGGTGATTAAACCGAACATTTAGGTGAGGGCTGCTGCACCTTACTTTTTCATGCAGCCGATGGAGCTGCCTATCTAACTTGACGAGAGCCAAGATTCTATACAAGAAACAGGCACGGTGCGTTGAGGAAATGCAGAAGTGGATAAGCGTATAGCTTACTTCCCTATGAGCAACTAAAGCCGCCATATCAGGCAGCTTTTATTTATAATCAAGACGCTCGGCCTATTTAATCTAAAAGTACATAGTCCTTCAAAATGAAAATCATGAAATCGTACATGTTCATGACAAAAACTTGAATAACTTGAACTGACTTAACAACATAAAACAACGAATACGTTATTAAGGCGTTTAAACCCATACTATATATTATCATCTTATAACAACTATTGCAATAAAGGATATCCAATCATCAATCTCACTTCAAAATGATGGATCCGTTTAGTCATATTGTTCCCAAAAAACCTAACATTATATAATACAGCTCAAACATTAAGGAAACAAAATTATGTATGAATTTCAAAAATAACCTGTTAAGTGGTAAAATATATCTAGATTAATCTCACTTCAAAATAAAACAGAGGAATAACCATGAGAATATATACACTTGAACTCCCAGAATGCGAGGAAATTCACCGTACCTTACAAGCCTTAGAAAGAAATGTGATGACCTTAACTGAACAAGAGGCGTTAGCAACTATACAAAAGCAGAACCATAATCAAATGCTCTTTATCTTACCTTTATATTATTCAAGGGAATCAATATACTTAATTAAAATAATTGAGCTTCTCGACAAGTATGAGATACCAATATTATTTGTTTATAAACGCAAAAAAAAAATGAAAGAACCTTACACCCTTCCCAAAAAAACAATTTACGAGACCATTCAAATTCCCGCTGACCTAATAGAAGTAAAATTAAAATTAAAGTCTTTACAAAATATTTGCATACAATTATATGCAGCAAAAGTAAAAGAGCAGGAGCTCGAAAGCATTCGCAACCGAATCAGAGTGGATTTAACTCTAGCTAAACATATCCAACAACTTGTCTTACCTCCACCTATTTCAGAAATAGACATAGAAATTCAAGGGATTTTCCAACCATCTAGTGAAATATCTGGTGATTTATTCTTTTGGATGCATATAGACGAGGGAGAATACGGCCTTATTATGATTGACGTTTTCGGAAAAGGTGTGTATGCGGCTCTTATTAGTATGGCCATACGTTCTTTAATGCCTGGCTTAATCAAGCGCGTAAAAGATCCGTTTAAAATAACAAAAGAGTTACATGAACATATGGAAAGATTGTTTCAAAAGTTAGATGAGGATACACATAAATCCACCTATTTCACTGCCTTTATTGCATATATCAATACAAAGGAACGCCAATTTCAATATGTCAACAGCGGCCATCCACCAGCTATTATTTATTGTCCACATACAGAGGATACACACATATTAGCAACCAATTCTATTCCCATTGGACTGAATCCGCATTTAGACATCGAAAAACATTCATTTTATTACGAACCTGGCAGTCGGTTTATTGTCTATACGAACGGCTTAATTGAATCACCTAATCACCCAAATATTTTGCGTTTTGATACGCTTCAAAAAGAATTTAAAGAAAAGATTCATCAAGACACATCTACCCTCCTGCACGAAATGTTAGTTTCACGAATGAGGCATTCCGAAATCAATGATGATATTTGTTTAATTGCAGGTACGCTTTATTAGAAAGTTTTTCTCCACCCCCTTTAAAAACCTCAAATAAAATAAAAATCGGTTTACCCATGCGAGTAAACCGGCTTTTGTTTATTTTTGTAATGCCTGAACAACTTCTTCTAAACGCATACCTCTTGATGCTTTTACAAGAATAAGATCATTAGCTTGCGTATGTCTTTTTAATTCTTCAATTAATTGCTGCTTATCTTGAAAAGAAAATACACGATTCTCCTCAAATGTTTCACGCGCACCTATGGCAATATGTTCACCAAGAGGACCATAAGTAAATACTTCATCAATTTCATCTTTTGAAATACGTTGACCAATTTTTAAATGAAAATCCTGCTCTTGTAAACCTAATTCCAACATATCACCCAGCACAAGAATTTTTCGATCAAATCCAGATAGCCCTTCAATTAATTCAATCGCTGCTTTCATTGATGTAGGACTAGCATTATAAGCATCATTAATTACCTTTTCTCCTTTAGCC
>DATMFE010000224.1:0-3724 GCA_035556295.1 Ureibacillus sp. | reverse complement strand
TGAAGTATGAGATTGACCCTGAATGTTCCGAATTTTTAAACCTGTTTCGCCATTTCCAGGTTCATCTGGAGGTGGTGTTGTGCCATCAAACGAAATGGCCGTTGGAGATTTTAGGCCAGGTACTAAAAAATAAGTTTCAAGTGAACCCGTAACAAAAACCTTTTTACCTACGATTGACGGATTCGTTAATAATCCAAAGGTTGAGCGGAAACTAACAGGGATTTGAACAGATAATATTTTGGTTACGTCTTTTTCAGTAGGACTATCAGCGATGGCGAAGTTTGTATCATCTTTAAATGGAGCCTCAAAATCATATGTAGCTTTTCCACCACCGCCACTTGTTGTATAACCTACAATATACCCTGCCACAGTGGCTGTCCCTGAATTATTCGCGATTGCCTGTGCAACCGTAATAGTTTCAGCCGCTTGTGCCCGATAGGGGAGAACCATACTAATCAACATGACAAACATCGTTGTTATAACAAATAGCTGTTTTCTAAGCCTCTCCAAGTGTTTTCCTCCTTTAAATCCCTCTATTAAGTAGTACTTCCAAATATTATTCCAAATCCATGGATATATCCTCCTTTCTCTTGGAAGGAAGTACTAGAGGTATGCTACTACCTTATCATCACTTCTAGATATTTCCATTAATTTAACTAAAATTTAACCATCGCAATACAAACGTTTACAATTTTTGATTGACTCCATCTTAATGTATTAGACTCTATTAGGACGTTTTGGCTTTACATAGAAAACTTCATTGTTGAAATACAACTGACCTGAATGTGATTATAGTATTTGCTATATGTTGCTAGTTTTAATAATTCGTAAGAAATAAGTATTATACGAATTGTTGTATGAACTCCAATTAAAAACCTTATATTCTTCTACTACACTCTTGACGAGTGACACAAATGTTTAGACTTTTGAACTGATTACTTAAAAAGAAAAGAGCGTTTCTTGTGTTCCAGAAACGCGCCCGATAATGGAATAACGAAAATAGAAACAAATATGCAAATTAGCTTATTTTTTCAACTAACTAACCGTTTGTATATTATACATTTTTATTTTTGAAGTTGTTTGTTAGTTACATATTCTAAGAAATTCTTTGCTTGTTGGAATTCCCCTTGAAGTTCTTTAGGGAGCTGTTCTACCTCTATAGGACCTTTACTTGTATCTATTCCACTCTGTGCTAATACTTTTTCATATGTCATAAGTTCTTCAACATATCGCTCATATTCTTCAGGGGTTAAGATTTCTTTGCTTGATTTATTACCGTTCAATTTATCAAAATATGGCTGCAACTCCATCAAGGCTCTCTTAATTTCATCCTCTTTTTTAGAAGGAATTTGATTATAGTCTATATTTCCATATTTATCTCCATAATCTAGTTTAGCATCGGTGATTATATGCAGAGACTCTTTGAATTTCTCATATTCTTTTTCTCCTAATTCTCCCTTAGCTTTCGATAACTTCGCATTGAGTATCATATATCCATCTATAGTTGCGGTTGCTATATGTTTTTTGAGATTCTCAAATGATCCATACAATCCATCCGCTAAAATGGATTGATAAGCAAAAGCACCTGTTGGAATGATTAGAATAGCTGCTAAAATAGCTGAGACTAAGCGTTTTCTTACACGCCTCTTTATTTTACTTTCCATTTCTAATTTTGCTTTTTTTACACCCATTTTACTTTTTTCGTGAAGTTCCATGGGGATTTCTATTTTAGCTAACTCTTGTTTTAGATTATTACTCATAGTAACCAACCTCCTTTTTATAATTTTTTCGAAGTTTATTTAATGCACGATATAATACTGATTTAGCAGTTCCAAGAGGTATTTCTAGTGCCTCAGATATTTCTTTTAATGTATTATCGTTATAAAACTTCATCAAAATAACGCTTTTTTCATCCTCTTGCAAAGTATCCATTAACTCTTGTAATGATAATGAAAGAGAAATATCTTCATCATCTGAACCGACGAATTCTTCAAACTCTGGTTTTAGTAGAACCACTTTTTTATTTTTTTTAACTAAATTGATTGCACAGTTCATCGTAATTTTCATCACCCATGTTTTAAAATACTCTGGTTTTTTCAAGGTAGCTATCTTTTTAAATGACTGGTATGCCACTTCTTGAACTACATCTAAAGCATCATCTTTATTTTTCACATATACATAAGCCATTCGATAAATATCTTCTTCACATTGTTGGAAAAGCTTTAAAAAGGCTTTGTCATCTCCTCTTTGAGCTTTTTTTACTAAACGTATAATGGTCATTCACCCTCTCTTTTTTGCTTACATTTATTAGACAAATTTACTCTTCATTTGGCTTGAATTTTTTCTTTTTTAACGACTTTATTATAAATAAAACAATTTTTTTGTCACTTAACCCTAATACTACCTCCTAAATACATAAAATATATATTACTTTCTTTTTATGATTGATATGTAAAAAAATGTATTCTGACGAGGTTTGTCTCAAAATATGGTTGCTGCAAAAAGCAGGGCATGCCAAATAAGCCTGCAATAACTCATTTTTATTTATTCGAAATGAAAAGAAGCCAGTGAATGTAGCTTCTGAAGAGCTACATTCACTGGCTTCTTTTAAGTTTTGTTTAATGAACATTTTGCCCAATTAAGAGGATTTGTTAGTGCTATATTGGTTTTGCAAATAAGTATAGCAGCGCTTAGTCGCCGCTCTAGGTGCGGTTAAAATAGGAGTCGAACAAGTCACTTGATCGGCGATATGTTCCATACTGTACTGAGATAGTACAATGACATCCACTTTGCCTTCCATTTGATAAATCATTTCTTTTACTCGTTCATCATGTTTATCTTTTTTTCCCTGATAAAGTAAATGAATGAGTCCTGAATCTACGATAGATTCTACTTGAACATTCTCTTTTTTCTCTTGTAGATAACTCGTTAATGCAATGGGAGTTTCTCGTACAGTAGAAATTAATCCAATTCTCTCATAGGCAAGTGCTCGATCTAGCATCGCTTCATCTGAACGAAATAGTTTTACTTTATAAAGAGGCTGCAAGATGCTAGTAATGTTATTAAAAGCGGAACAAGTAAGCTGGATAGCATCGATTTCTGAAGAAACAGCAATATTTAGAAGTGAAGAAAAGCGGAGAATGATGTTTGGTGTAAGTGATCCCTCTTTCTCCATCATCGAAAGTAATTCAGTATCTAGTAAATGAATCAATTCAATGTCTGGTGCTTCTTCGTGAAACGCTCTTTCAATTGGATCTAAAGATGCTTTTGTCGCAGAAATTAAAGCAACTTTCATGTAAAATCCCCCTTTTTGTTGGTACTTATATCCATTTTATCATAATCAATTAAATAAAATAGTATCTATTGTGGATATTGCTGGTAGTTTTGTAAACTACTAAAGTATGTAAAGTAACGTATTCGAAAACCAAAAAGAATCAACTGAGTAATCAAGATGATCAAGACCTGAATTTCAAAAAAGTTAGATAAATAAAAGGACATTACATATTTTATATGATTATATGTAATGTCCTTTTTATTAAACTAACGCATTCTATAGTTTAATTACGCTGGTGCGGAAAATGGTGCAATACCTTGTCAGATTCCCCAGTCCTAATTTTGTGTTAATAGAACAATTCTAATCATATTCTTATAAAAACAAATAAGAAGGAGTGTAAAATTAGTTGATAAAAGCTAAGGTTCGTTTACGGCCCATTGTAAGTAAGAT
>DATMFE010000223.1:0-9930 GCA_035556295.1 Ureibacillus sp. | reverse complement strand
ACGAAGGAAAAAAGTGAGAAAAAAATTTTAGAAGATTTGTATGATTACTATTATTCTCATGCTAATCAAGTTGAAAAAGAATTATTAAAAGCTATGCGTGAAAAAAAAATCCCTTTATTAAGTGGTCAGGAACAAAGTGCATTAATAATAAACGAAGTAAACATGGATATTGTAAAGTACGGAAATGCCAAAGGTTATCCTCAAGAACTAATTGAATTATTTATACAATAAATATCTTATATAGAGGTGTTGAAGAAATGTATGATTTTATTCGTTTGGGTATATCAGTATATCTTTTGATAGCAGTATTTTTTGGAGTTCCGGACTATTCAATTTTTAGATGGATAGTGTTCCTTGGAGTAGGTCTATTAATTGTATTTTCTATTGTATTTAAAGAAGTTAAAACACCACTTACTGGATTCTTTTTGCTGCTATTTATTATTATTTGTATAATTTTCAATCCTATAGTCCCGCTTTATCTTTATGATAAAGGGATATGGAATGTAATTGACTTGTTTAGTGCTATTATTTTATTCATCAAACCAATATTAATAAACTTGGTTGACAAGCCCTTGAATGACGTCAGCAGTGATAGATTTGACAAATATATTAGGTAGTTGAGGTGCTAGATTGAGAAAAATAGCAACAGGTTGTTTGACATTTTGTTTGAGCTTGGTATGACCAATGAAGTATTGAAAATGACACTAAATATCAAGAATGAAATTACAAGTGAATTAATTAGCTATGCATTTTTATAAGTTGAGATTAGCTCTACTAAAACAATTTTAAAGAGGTAGATTATAATAGGAGAATTTTTGAAGGATTTATTAGCTCAATTAGGCTATGGGAGTATTTGGGTGACAGCTATAATTATAATTTCTAAATTTGTTATAAAGCCATTATACGATAGCATACTTAGTAATAAAGTTGAAATAGCGAAAATTGAAAGACAGTCTAAAATGAATCGAGAAGAGATGTTAATTCGAAATAAAATCGAAGTGGAAGGACGGATTCAATCTAGTCAATTAGAATATGAGTCATACAAACGAGATAGAGTCTTATCAAAACTTGAAGCGATAAATGAAATACTAATTGAACATAATATGCAATATGCTAGTTATGGACAAGCAATAGTAAATAAGTATCCTTTGAAATCTGATATTGAGAAAAATCGTCTAGAGCTTGATGGAAGAATGATAGAAAATAAAGATAAAATTTTAATTTATTTACCAAGAGAGCTTAGATTAATTTTAAATAGATTGAGAGTTATATTATCAGTTTCTTGGAAAGAACCAATGGTATTAAACAATATACTACGTGAATTTGATTTTCCTGTAAATATTGTAAACTCTTGTCTTGATATTTATAAAAATCACTTAGAATGTTTTTATGAGTTGGTTGAAGAATACCTTAGAATAACAAATGAAAAAAAAGACTACTCAGTAATTCTAAAAAGATATGGCTTTAATGAAGAAGCTAATTATATACCTAAAGATTTTAATCAAAAGGTAGCAGAATGCTATATTCTACTACATGAATATAAAGATTCAGAGGATTATACAAAATTAGATAATGAATTTAATGAAATAAAAAAACTGAAATTACATGATACAAATATTGTTTGAAACAGCGTTAATCTTTATAAAAGTATTATAAAATTAGTGAGCAAATAGCAAATTTCCCAAATTACATCCACTACTTTACAAATGGAAAAAGTAATAACTTATATTTTGAATTCAATACAGATAGTTACATAACTGTATTGTTTGCAATGTACTAACAACAATGAAAATGGTGATATAATAACTTCATTTATTTAAATACAGCACTCAGAATATATTTTAGAACAAACATTAAAAAAATCTTGTCTCCGTAAGAATTCTTTAAGTCGTAGTTAAAATCGTAGTTAGTGTTTTTAGAAAGCACGTTAAAGGACTTAAAAATAGCATTGTTACAGCACTTTATAGTGAATCTGCTTCGACTCCCGCCGTCTCCATAACTTTAGAAAAGCAAAAACGCCAAAATCCTTGATATTAGGGTTTTGGTGTTTTAGCTTTTTAGTCGAAATGAAATTTGAATGAGCGTTATTAATATTCGTCAATTACATAGAAGATCAAAATTTCAATTATCATTTATTTCACCCAAACCTAATTCTTCACCCCATCATTCATTCCCCTTTAAAGACTTTTTCCAATCGTTCATAATTAATCCGATAGCATTTGGATTGATCGAAATTGTGAAGTTTTGGTTTATGTGTGATGATAAGTGATTTCTGTTCAAGTTTTTTGAAAGTCCGCGATATAGTTTGCTCAGACCAGAACGGGAAATATTGTTGTTGCCATTCGAGGTATGATTTGTGCACCCAAGTGTGTCCTGCAATGGATAGCGGTTCTTCCTCAGCACTTACGTGTATCTGTTGTAAAACAAGGGCTTCATTAAAACCTAATTTTGTTGCAAGTGTAGGGGAAACTAGTAGAGGAGTCTCTCTTATTAGTAGATCGCTATCTTTACTACTTCCACTCTCATCAACTAAAACTTCATTTGCTACGTAATCTTTCATTTTCTACATCTCCTTTTCTTATAGATGGTTTTGACCACTCTATCTATTACATAGTGTCTTTTTCGTCTAAATGAGACATGCTGAACCAATAAAATATCAATTAGGCACTTTTTATTCCCCTAAAAATCACAATCCCCCAAATTTTTCTTTCCATCATGTCTCTTTTTCCGACTTTGAAAGCTATATAAATGGTGAATCGAACATTTCAAAAAAAGGAGAGCAATAACAATGAAAGAAAAGTTACTTATTCCAGAGTCACCTTTGCTAACATTACCTACACTTGCGTTGAAACTAGGCACTAAAGAAGCGATGATTTTGCAGCAGCTTCATTATCGTTTGTTGCATTCGCCGTATAAAAAAGATGGTTATACTTGGTACAAACATACGTACATGAATTGGCATAAGCAATTTCCGTTTTATTCGGAGAAGACGATTAGTCGAGGCTTTTTGAACCTAGAAAAAAAGCGCATCATTGTTTCGAGCCAAGTCTACAACCCAGCCAAAGTGATGAAAACGAAATGGTATCGAATTGATTACGAAGAATTGTATCGTCGACTAGGTATGCAATATGACCCCATCAATGAAACACTTGTTGGGTTTGGACAAGACCCTGAAGTTCACACAGAAATTTCTCATGCCATTCAAAGTCAAAATGACTGCAGCAAAAATACAAAGGATTCTATAATTGTTGGCCAGTTTGTCCCACAATTGGAGGACAAAGAAGTGCCATCAATAAAAGAAGAATTTAAAGAAGAAGTAAAAAAGAAAAATAATATTGTCGAGAAAAATCTCGACGTTGTCACAGAAGTGATCCAATACTTAAACAAAAAAACAAATCGAAATTATCGAATTAACAATCATACAACCCGTAGATTCATTAATGCTAGATTAAAAGAAGGCTACAAACTAGAGGACTTCAAAAAAGTGATTAATGTAAAAGTAAAACAATGGTTACATGATCCAAAAATGAATACCTTCCTAAGACCCAGCACTTTATTTAGCCCTACTAACTTTGAAAACTATTTAATCGAATCAAAAGAAAACCCTACAACACCAAAGAAACGTGAAATAAAACCAATCGTCCTAGATTTCACTTTAGGTGAGGAAGACTGAATAGGTAGTGTTAGATTCCTGACAGTTTTTAATGATGGGTGGACTAGTCTGATTAACTCAATACTAACAGTCCCTTGCAGAACACATCCAACAGCTCATACTTTTTTAGCAGTTTCTGAACGAGTCATAATAGAAAGTTCCTCTGTAAAGATAATTCATTTATGTAAAAGGGATGCACTAGGTGTTGTGCAGGGGAGAAAGCAGAATCACGTCTGTGCTGTCTCTAATTTGTTTCATACAATTACACCATAGTTGAATTTCTATAACAAGATTGAGATTATGAGCAACATTTTTAGTTTATAAGCAATTCTCCCCCAGTTACATTCAACTTTCTTCTTACGATAATCATCTAAGACAAACTTTATCAGTTATTAATTTTCATTAGCCGATATTTACTTGAAATAATCTATCAATATTAAAAAAATTTTATATTATTGGATTAATTTTCTATGTATACTAATTATCAGCATCTATATTTAATGGGAAATTTTAGTCCAGTAAATAGTATAGTTCTTTATTTGTAATAGGATAAGGAGGCAATCTCCTTTGTTAGAGCGAATACTGAACTCTCATCAATAGTCATGATACGAAGCTAATGAATAGCTGAACTTTTTAAAGAAGGAAAAAGTTCATCAAAAGAAAGGAAAGGATGTAGGATGAATAAGAAGATATTTAGTTCCGTTTTTATCGTAATACTACTATTATTTACACAATTTAATAGTTTAGTTGTATTTGCGGATGAGACAAGCACAGATTCAAATGCACCATCCCCACCTGTGAATGTAAGGTTAGATAGTGCTACAGATACAGGATTATCAAACTCTGATTATATTACATCAAATACTAGGCCAACGATTATAGGGAATGCAGAAGCTTATAGTACAGTAACGGTTTATGTTGATGGTACAGCAAATGGTACAACTACTGCAGATGTTTCTGGTAACTGGATATATCAGGTATCTTTACCATTGTCAGAAGGTGGACATTCGATGTACGCAACTGCAACCGACACGGCTGGGAATAAAAGTATGCAATCGAGTAGTGTGCTATTAATTATAGACACGACAAAACCAACAGTGAGTATGGTAGCAACTCCAGCTTTTGGAGTGTATTTCCCTGGCCAAAATCTAGACTTTTCTATAAATTTCACAGAATCGGTATTTGTAAGTTCATATGTTAGTTTTGATTCACCTTATATCGACGTTAATTTGGATTCAGGAAAAGTTAAAGCTTATTATCAAAATGGAAGTGGAACACCTATGCTACTATTCCGGTATACAGTAAATCCTAGTGATTTTGACCCTAATGGCATAACAATTGGTGAGACACTATTTTTAAACGGAAGCAGTATTCAGGACATAGCTGGAAATAGTGCTAACCTTACATTACAAAACGTAGGTCCAACTCCTGGTGTTTTGATTAATGGCTTATTTACTATAAATTTTAATAAAAACCAAGGTGATACTGAAGCTAGTCCTGCCACAAAAACAGCTCTATATGGTGGAATAATTGATGCCCTTCCAACAGCTCCAACAAGAGAGGGCTTCACTTTCTCAGGCTGGAACACAAAAGCCGATGGAACAGGTTCCGAATTTACAGCGACTACACCAGTCACAAGTTATCTCACAGTGTATGCACAATGGACTGAGAGCAGCTATACAGTAACCTTTGATAAAAACCAAGGTGATACCGAAGCCAATCCTATCACAAAAACAGCACTACATGGTGAAACAATTGATGCCCTACCAACAGCCCCAACAAGAGAAGGATACACATTTACGGGTTGGAACACGAACGCCGATGGATCAGGAAGCGGGTTTACAGCCGCAACACCTGTCACGAGCAATCAGACGGTGTATGCACAATGGACTAAGAGCAGCTATACAGTAACCTTTGATAAAAATCAAGGTGATACTGAAGCAAGTCCTGCTACAAAAACAGCACTACATGGCGAAACAATCGTTGCCCTTCCAACAGCCCCAACAAGACAAGGATACACATTTGCAGGCTGGAACACAAAAGCGGATGGAACAGGTACCAAGTTTACAGCGACTACACCAGTTACAAGCAATCTCACTTTGTATGCACAGTGGACTAAAATAAACACTAGTGGTGGTGTTGGTGGCGGAGTAATTATACCTAATAATTCTTGGACTATAGATTCGTTACTTAATGAAAAAATTAACTATCAAGGGATTGAAATTAACTTACCAATAGGAAGCTTTTCAAATTCCTTGAGAGTAGAAATTGAAAAAGTTCAACAATTAAGTGAAGTGTGGAACCCAATAGATAAGAAAATTGTTAGCAACATTTTTGACATTACTAAAGATACAAAAGGAAGTTTTCTTAAACCAATAACGATTACATTACCTTTCTCACTAGTAAATATAGATAAAAACAAATTTAACGTAGCTATATACTGGTTGGATGAAGTAACGAACAGTTGGTTTAAGCTAGACAATACGAAAATCGATTGGGATAAAGGAACGGTTAGTGGTGACGTTAATCACTTTACAAAGTTCGCAGTCTTAGCTAGTGAAAAGAAGTTGTCCGATATTTCAGGGCACTGGGCAGAAGAAAGTATAAATAAATTAGTTCAATTAGGTGCAGTTAGTGGATATTCAGACAACACATTTAAACCAAATGAGCAAATTACTAGAGCGGAATTCGTAAAAATGATCGTGCGAGCTTTAGGTCTAGAACTATCTGGAAGTAAAGTGTTCACGGATACAAAAAATCATTGGGCGAAAAGTGAAATTGCTACTGCCTATGAGCATGGAATGATTACAGGGTACAATCAATCAGAATTTGGGGCCGATGATCCAATCACTCGTGAACAAATGACAACAATCATCGCTAATACCTTTGAATTACAACAAGGTCAAAGCAAAACATTTTCCGACCAAAGTAAAATTTCATCATGGGCATTAGAAGCTATCCAAAAGGCTGCAAGTAGCAACATTATCAAGGGCTATGAAGATGGTTCTTTCCAACCAAAGAAATACGCAATAAGAGCAGAGGCAGTTACCGTTATTATAAAGGCATTAAAAAAGTAAGACTTTCTATATCTAAATAGTTAATGAATATTTGGAAACCCCCTTGCAACTTTATGCTGCAAGGGGGTTTTTGTGAATATAGGAACAATTGTAGTGCCTTTAGGTTAGTAGTTAAGTAGATTTGTTATTTATTGACGGTTAATTTCCTAGTAATGTATTATTCTGTAATTTTGATATGATACAATACGTGTTAATAATCCATATATTGTTTTAAATGGTTGATGGTGATAAAAGTTTAGCTTAGTACAACAAGTATTGGGGGCATACACTAATGATCTTAAGTCAGGTAAAAAGAAGAGTATATACAAACAATCCGACACCAATTGAACGTTTATCTCGTTTATCAGAGATTTTGGGTGGGCCAACGATTTATATAAAACGTGATGATTTAACGGGATTAACAGGTGGGGGAAATAAAACACGTAAATTAGAGTTTTTAATGGCGGACGCAATTGCTAAAGGTGCAGATACGATTATCACAGCGGGTGCACTCCAATCTAATCACTGTCGCTTAACATTAGCAGCAGCTGTAAAAGAGGGTTTGAAATGCCACCTTGTATTAGAAGAAGGAAAACAACAACCATTTGACCCAAAAGCAAACGGCAATCAATTGTTGTTTACTCTATTAGGTGCAGAGCAATTACATATTGTAAGTGAAGGTACAGACGTAAATGAAAAAGCAGAAGAAGTAGCTCTAGAACTGAAAGCACAAGGACGTAATCCATATGTTATTCCTGTTGGGGGATCAAATGAAATTGGGGTACTTGGCTATGTACGATGTGCTGAAGAAATGGTTTCGCAATGCAATGATTTACAAATTACCTTTAAAGATGTCATCGTTGCAAGTGGAAGTGCTGGAACACATGCAGGTCTAGCTCTTGGCTTTTATCGTGCTCATGCCCCATTTAAAGTGAAAGGTATAAATGTATCACGACCAAATGATACGCAGCAACCGAAAGTGGAAGATTTATTGCAAAGTACAGCTAAATTTTTGGAAATGGAAAACGTTCCAACAAACTTGATCGAATGCTACGATGAATATGTCGGCGGTGGATATACAATTCCAACGGATGAAATGATTGAAGCAGTCAAGCTGCTTGCTCGGACAGAAGGAATCTTATTAGATGCCGTATACACAGGAAAAGTAATGGCAGGCTTAATCGACTTCATTCGTAAAGGGAATTATACTAAGGAAGATGCGGTATTATTTGTACATACTGGCGGTGCCCCTTCATTATCAGCTTATAGTTACTTGTTCCAATCTTAATACATTACTTTTTCCTGAACAACTCACAACTCGATTCTATTTAGGGTCGAGTTTTTTTATATTTACTATAACGGATGTGTCAGAAAAGCATAAAAAATTATTTCCAAAAGGTGAGCTGATTGTGCTATATATTGCTAAATACATTTATTTTCATACTGTATCAATTAGAAAATACTGTTAATATTGTTTTGTGAGATTCTAGTATTTATTACATTTAGTAATTAGGGGGATAAATAATGTTTGAAAAATTTAAAAAGAAAAATAAAGAAAATGATTTACAGGATGTAATTGATGTTCAAGATATTAATGTAAGTGAAGAAGAAATAGGAGATTTACAAGTTAAGGCTCAAACAATGGATAATGAAACAATTGAAAGTCATGGTAAGCACTTTTCTGAAAATAGGCTATGGGAAAAGATAAAAAAGTTCTCTAAAAAAGCTGGTGTAAATGTTGTTTATGCAGTATTACTTCTTTATTTTGTTATGCAAAAGGAAGAGGTACCAATGAAAAATAAAGCGATTATATTAGGCGCACTAGGTTATTTCATTTTACCTTTAGACCTTATTCCAGATGTAGCACCAGTTGTAGGATTTTCTGATGATATTGGGGCACTTCTTGCAGCTCTATGGCAAGTAGCAATGTATATTGATGATGATGTTAAGGCTCAAGCCAAAGCCAAACTCAAAGATTGGTTTGGTGCTAATGTAGATACATCAGAAATAGATGATAAATTAGTATAAATGAATTGGAGCAGTTCATTGTGGGCTTTGGCGATATAATCAATTAATAATTTTACGTTGCGTAGCCTCGTGCCCTCTGCATCTCTGTCACATACTTAGAAAACTAGTGTACATTACCTTATAGGATGTGATATTAAATGAATTTTAGTGTCCACGACAATGAGATTATTTCATATGAAGTAAATCTTAAAAATGGAGTGATTATTATTCAAACCAATTCTCATTGGGAAAAAGCGCCTAATGTAACCATTACTTTTTCGGGTGTATTAGCACATTGGTTTGAACACCATTTGCCTGGAAGTATAATTCTGGATTTAGAGAAGCGGGAGCTCAGTGAATTTTTTCAATATAATAAAGAATTGTTAGAGAGAGGCAGACTATATAACTGGCCAACCGATTATAAGGATTTAAAAGAGTTAGAGGAGAAATTAATAAAAGAAGAATATTTCTTTTACATAATTTCTGCTTCTTATGGTCTAAGTGGCTGGGTTTTAGCAAAGAAAGTATATCATTCCTAAATGTTAAAAAAACGCAAAATCCAATAAACTGGGATTTGCGTTTTTTATCTTTACTGGGCATTTAAGAAATTGAGTACTATAAATCCACTCTCTTTTCAAGCAATCCCTACGACACACCTTCCAATCCAACCAACCCAAAACAGTCAGCAGCAAATTCTGCACCCCCTAATAAGCATCCTTAGGATCGAAATATTCATTCAAAGTGTGAATTTCTCCAAAATCTCCGCCTCCACATATTCTAAATATTCTTGTTATAACAACTTTTTGTATGATACGAAAATTTACGTAAAAACACTTGCATTAAAACTGGAAACCGAATATTATTAATCTCGTTGTTTTAAATGTTCGTATATAGGAGGTTGAACTTTTTGTTTCGACTAAAAGAAAATAATACTACTGTAAAAACTGAAATTTTAGCAGGTTTAACAACATTCTTTACAATGGTATACGTTGTAATTGTTAACCCTTCTATTCTTTCTATTGCTGGTGTGCCCAGTGAACAAGTATTTACAGCGACAATTATCGCTGCTGTATTTGGTACGTTATGGTTAGCACTATTTGCAAATTATCCAATCGCAATGGCTCCTGGTATGGGTCTGAACGCATTCTTTACGTTCACGGTTGTCCAAGCTTCTAAAGGTGAAATTGACTATATGACAGCATTTTCTGCTGTATT
>DATMFE010000222.1:0-4788 GCA_035556295.1 Ureibacillus sp. | reverse complement strand
GCACAGCCTGGTGAAATGATTGCTTTTGCGGGGCCAAGCGGCAGTGGAAAAACAACAATGTTTGGATTACTTGAACGATTTTATGAACCAACTTCAGGTGAAATACGAATTGGCCAAACCCCCATTACCGATTTATCACTTCTTTCCTGGCGCAGCCAAATTGGCTATGTTTCTCAAGAAAGTGCGATGATGTCTGGAACGATTCGCAACAATCTCTGCTATGGTTTAAAAGATCCGGAAGCAATATCCGATGAACGTCTATGGGAAGTTGCCAAAATGGCCTATGCCGATCAATTTATCAGCTCCTTTCCAAACGGATTAGATACTGAAGTTGGCGAGCGAGGAGTCAAACTATCAGGTGGACAAAGACAACGAATCGCAATCGCACGTGCCTTCCTACGCAATCCTAAAGTTCTGATGATGGATGAAGCAACAGCGAGCCTAGATAGCCAATCCGAACATGTTGTCCAGCAGGCCTTAACTCGTTTAATGGAAGGGCGCACAACCTTCGTCATTGCCCATCGATTATCCACCATTATCGATGCCGATCAAATCATTTTCATCGAAAAAGGGAAAGTCACGGGCATTGGAACGCATCAAGAATTAACCGAAACACATGAATTATATCGGGCATTCGTTGAACAACAGTTCGGAGAAGCAAGTGAATCTTCCATCACTAAAGGTTTTACCGCCCATTAATAGGGAAGCACCAAAAAGAGGCACTCCACATGCAAGTGCCTCTTTTTGATATCTGCTTTCTTAAGGATTATAGTAGTAAGGTGGTGTTCCACCTTTCATTTCAAATAAGGCGGAAGATTGACGTTCTACTTTATACGACTGAACGCAACTGCCACTCACTTTTCCCTTTCTCCACGTTTCCGTAAAACTAACAATATATTCTTCTCTCCCGATTTCTTTTGCTGTGGTTTCTCTTTCAACCTGAAAACCATCGATAACGCCTGACCACATGCCGATTCTCTTTGGAAAATAGTCAATGTCCGTTCCTTCTCCAGAAGTAGCAAATTCAACAGCTGCCTCCTTTGTAAACGGTGGTAAAGGGGATGATGTGATTTGCAAAGCTCCCCACAGCAATCCATATAATAGAATAGGGACATAAATAAACGATATAGTTCCCTTATCTTCCTCCAACCTTTTATAAATCCAGCGATCAATTACAGCATACAATACAGCAGCGCCCATCCCTGCCACAGCAAACATTCCTGATTGAAGCCAAATACCATTAGATAATCCAAACGATGCGTGTAATAAAATATACAACCAATCATTATGCACAAACCATTTATTTTGTATATACTCTACACTGATAGATACCAAGTTTCCGAAAACCAACATAATCAAACCAACATACATAAAGTAAATTAAAGCCCAACCTAAAAAGTCATGTCCACGATTATACGGAGATTCAAACCAACTATCTGTAATCCAAATTAAAGACATAACTATGGAAGTAATAGCCGTGGCCACAAATGTACTAAACACTTTCCTTGTAATAAAGTAATCCCATTGATTATACATTTTTCATCTCTATTCTCTTTTATACTGTTACTGACTTCTCCATATATCACACCATTTCCTTCTTCACTTGTTTTACCGCAATAGCAGTACTAAAATAACCCCTTACAAAAACATCGAGAAAGAATATAATGTTTTTCAACTGGTTTCATGTGTAACATTCGCTCTTATATACAAAAAATGCCCATCTGTCTATAGATGAGCATTTCTCTTGAACAATTTATTTTTGCGGAGCCTTCGGACGCATCAAGCTAATAATATAACCTAATACCGCACCGACAATCGCTGGGATAATCCAACCTAATCCGATTCCGTAAAGAGGTAAAACTTTTCCAAAGAAATTGGTTACTCCTGAAACATCGATTGGAGTTGCACTTAATCCATCAAATAAACTCACAACGAATGTGAATAGCACGCTTCCTTGATATACTTCAGAACGCCCTTTGAAAAGCGAGTGTGTAAATGTTAAAACAATTAGCACAATCGCTAACGGATAGATTGCTGTTAATACAGGCACAGATAATGAAATTAATTGTGTTAACCCAAAGTTTGCAAAACCTGTGCTAATGACAGAGAAAATCACAGCAAATTTTTTATAAGAAATACTTGGCATTAACTTATGGAAATAAGAAGAACATGCCGTAATAAGTCCTACACTTGTTGTTAAACATGCTAGCAATACAATAAAGCCTAGTAAGAATCCACCATACGGACCAAAATAATAGCCCGCAACTTGCGCTAATACTTGTCCACCATTACCTTCTAAATCCCCTATTTCTGCTACACTCGTAGCACCTAGATAAGTTAATCCTGTATAAATTAAAGCTAGAATAGCCGCTGCAATCAGTGCTGACTTCGTACATAAAGCAAGAAGCTGTTTCTTATTCGTAATTCCTTTATCTCGAATTGCATTAATTACAATAATCCCAAAAACAAAAGCAGCAAGAGCATCCATTGTTAAATAACCTTGTTGGAACCCTGTAAAGAATGCATGAGACGTATAGTCCTCATGAGGCGGTTGGAACGTTCCCATTGGTTTAAACACAACGAAAGCCATTAAAATTAAAATAAACAAAAGCATAGCCGGTGTTAACCATTTCCCAATAATATCAACCATTTTGGAAGGATTAATTGAAATATAACACGTAACTACAAAGAAAATAATTGTGAAGATTAGTAATGGTACAAAGCTAATCTCTTCTCCTAAAAAAGGTCTGATTGCAATTTCAAACGAAACTGTTCCTGTTCTTGGAATTGCAAACAAAGGTCCGATTGAAAGATATAAAACAACAGTAAACAATAATCCAAATATTGGATGAGTTCGACTTGCTAATGACTGTAAATCGTCTTTCCCAGAAATCCCTAATGCTAGAATACCTAGTAAAGGTAAACCCGCTCCTGTTACTAAAAACCCAGCATTCGCTAACCACATATTTTCACCCGATGCCTGTCCAAGAGCCGCAGGGAAAATTAGATTTCCAGCACCAAAGAATAATGCAAATAGCATTAAGCCAACAACTACTACAAATGAAGATGGTACTTTATTTGACACTAAAAAAACCCCCATAAAATCTTTTTACCTGAAAATCCATATAAATCTACAACGAGGTTGTATGCAATCGCTTGTACATTTCTCTATTTATTGCCAATGTATGCAATAATCAGAAAATTAAGTCAATGAAATACCTCTTTGTAATTATATAAGAAGTACGGTACAACTTAATGAACTATATCACATATCAAACGCACTTACAATATTACAATAACAAATTATACAGTCTATGTATAAATTAAATTCTACCAGTCGCTTTATAACACGATTTACAACACCTGACCATCCTAAATATTGGCGATGATATTTTTCTGAAAATAAAGTGAATTGTATAACTAGCTAGTAAATGGACAATAACAAATGGCTAAAACAAAAGATGTAAGTAAAGAACCGCTTCTTCAAGCCAAGAAAAAACACTTAGTAAAAAGGAGTATTCAAAAACTTCCGTTTGAAAGTCGTTGCATAGAGTGCTGGTGTTATGCAAGGTACCATGTACTATCATTTTTGAACGTAAGAACACTTGCTACTAGACATTGTTAAACATATTTGTGACAAATCATAGGAAATATTTGAAAAAAGATAATATCTGACGGAAGTGATTCAGTACACACTACAGTCTGCCCAAAATCGTTGTTCATCCATCTATGTACCACAAGCTTTTCTTCGTATTAATGGTTGCAGAATTTCAAAATCCCAAAATCCAACAATTAACACACAGCCTTTTCAAAAATACAACAAATATTAGGGGTACCTCTCTAATTGAAGGTGTTTCGATAGATACGTGGGGAATATTGATGAATGCACTAATAGGTGGGATTACTGTACAAGCTTTATTATTGGAAACAAAATGGATAAACCTATGATTCTCTTTCTTCTCAAATTTCCAAGGAAATATTTCGTTACAGCTACTAAAACATTTCCCATTCTTTCTTAACTACCTTGTCCATGTCTTATAATTAACTTCTCAATCTGCTCTCATTATAGACATTTCATATGTTGTATCCATCCTTTTCCTCGATAGGACTAGTCATCTATTAATCTAAAAACCTCAGCCCTAAAAATAAAGGCTGAGGTCCTCCAATATCACTATTTATTGTGGAAGTTGAATTTCTTCTGCAGAATTCATTACATCTTCTGGAATCGCAATTTCATCGACACCATTGTAGTTGCTAAATATAGCATTTGTCGTTTGCTTCATCGTTACTTCTTCTTCACCTTCAACCGTTTTAATGGTCATGTTAATAGCCATAGCTGTTAGGTTAAAACTTTTTTTATCAATTGTGTATGTAAAATTCACATCACTAATATCTACATTTTCAAGAGCGACCCCTAAGTCTTGGCCTAAGCTTTTCGATATTTCTTCTTGAACTAAACTATTGAATTTTTCACCTGAAGCATTAAGTGTTAAGAAGTAAGAAGCATCATCCTGCTCGAACTTAAAGTCCTCTACATAGGATTGCATCTTTTTCAGTTCAGCCGCTGGATCTCCTTGCTCTTTCGTTGCTTTTAATATCTCAGCAGACATTTCCTCAGGAAGTTTTACCCATTTGTTTTCTGTTGGCTCAAACATATAAAATCCTTTATCCGTGAAATATGTTTCTGATTTCACAGACTCTTCCCCTGGGACCTCAATCGTCATTACTTGATAAAGAGCAATTGGATTTTGAATAACATCCATCTCAATTGTTGATTTTACATCCACT
>DATMFE010000221.1:0-4970 GCA_035556295.1 Ureibacillus sp. | reverse complement strand
AAATTGACAAACGGAGATACTGTATCAGTCATGATTGATTAGTGATTTGCTTATGTTATATTTCAATCTTTAATGTAATTTAAAGTTAAATATATAGAAGAGAGCTGCTTTGAAGAATCAGCTCTCTCTTTTTTATGTTCCCATAAATTCATATAGATAGTATTCCAAATAATACAGCCACAATCGTCATAACTAACGCTGTTCCAATGGCATACTTGGCAGCAAAACGAATGTGATCACCTATATCAATACCAAGGAGTCCTACTAAGACATAGATAGAACCTTGAAGTGGGCTTAATAGATGCAATGGTTGTCCTAGCAGAGAAGCTTGACCAATTTCTAGTGGGGAGATGCCAAAGTGAGCAGCCGTTTCAGACATAATAGGGATAATCCCGAAATAGAAGGGAGCATTTGCCATGAAAAAAGTAAATGGCATACTTATAAGCGCAACAATTACTGTTAATTTTGGTCCAAGAGCATCAGGAATAACTGCTATTAAAGTATCCGCCATAGCTTTAACAATACCTGTTCCATCTATAATTCCAGTAAATATACCTGCAGCAAATATCATGGAAACCACCGTTAATATATTTCCTGCATGAGCATGCAAGCGCTCTTTTTGATCTTGTAAATTTGGGTAATTAACAATCATCACGATAGCAAAACCAATCATAAACAAAGCTGGTAACGGCAAGAACCCTAGAACTAGAGCAGTTAGAAGTAAAAGTGTTAGGATTAAGTTGAACCAGAATAATTTTGGGCGCTTTATTGATGCATCCATTCCTACATCAAGAGCTGCAGCAATTTCATCGTTAAATTCTGTATCTATATTGATAACTCCTAGTCTTTTACGTTCACGTCGTCCAAGAAAATAAGAAACCCCTAAAACCCAAATCGTGCCTGCAATCATAGAAGGAATAAGTGGTAACAGCAAGTCTGTTACATCTGCTTTTACAGCCGCCGTAGCTTGTACAGCAGGACCACCCCAGGGAGTCAAATTCATAATACCCATTGCTAACGCAGGAATACAGGCTAAAATAAGTTTATTCATACCTAATCGATTGTATAGTGGGAGAAATGCAGTTACTACAATTAGATATGTAATGGTACCATCACCATCTAAAGCAACTATTAAAGAAAGTACTGCAGTACCAATTACAATTTTTAGAGGATCACCGCCAACCATCTTTATAATCTTCGCTACTAAAGGATCAAATAATCCTGTATCAATTAACACCCCGAAATAGAGAATGGCAAAGATAATCATAATTGCTGTCGGAGCAATGGTTTCAAGACCCTTCATCATCATTGGTCCTAAATCAGTGAAGCCGCCCAATAAAGCAAAAACAATAGGAACCACTGTTAATGCACTAAAGGCAGACAAACGCTTACTCATGATTAAATACATAAATACTACAATCATCGAAAAACCTAAAAATGTTAACATATTATACCCCCTCTAGAACTTTCTTTCATTTTCCCTCTTGTTTATCTTTAATGTCATACTTTTTAAATTCTCATGAAACTATCTAACTATCATTCTTTATTATAAAGCTGCTTTGCACAATCATTCATTAGTAGAAAACAATTGGCTTTTTTTACATATTATTGGTTTAAAACCTGGTATCAGAACGAATGTAAGGGTTTACAAAAAATCTAGCGTGAATTCCCCGCTTAAGCCCACTGTATATATAGAATCATTAATAGATTATTTTCTATTCTCGTGTTTCTTTAACTAATCCCTCCTTTACTAAAATCTTTTGTTGATGATTGCTTAGAACTAAAGGTAGTGCTCTCATTATTTGCGTGTTAACAAGCAAAATACAAGTGTTAGGATTAATAAACTTATAGTCACTTTGTAATATCTTAGTAGGGGAGCAGTTAGATATCTCCGGATGATATCTAAAAATGATTTTACAGAACTAACTATATTCATTATTACAACTCATTGTTTGAAGTAATAATTATTACTTTTTGTTTAATTGTTGTAATAATTGTGACTATTTAAAAGTATACTATCATGGCTTCTAATGAAAAGTAAATGTTTTTTTATAGAAATGAAAAGTGAAAGGGAAGTATTAGACTTAACTGAAAAAATAAAAAAGTGGTAAAAACATAAAATATCGAATTATTTTATACATTCGATATTTCATGCTTTTACCACATTCGTAAATTTAATCAGTGTAATGATAATTAATTTTTGTAAGGATTGAAGTGATTTTATCGAGACGATCCTTTGTCTTTTCTGGATAATTTATAGCTATCGCACTTACAAGATAATCGGCCACAAGTAGCGACGCTATAGGTGAATTATGAAAAGCGATACTACTCGAGCTACAAGTCAGTACTAAATCTGAGTACTTAACTAAAGGAGAAGAATAACTGTCGGTAATTGAAATGACCTTGGCATCGTTACTTTTGGCAGCTGTTACAAACTCAACAGTTCTTCTAGCGTACCTTGGAAAGGAGGTTGCAATAACTAAATCTTTAGAAGTTAAAGTAATTCCTTTATCCACCCAATCACTTAAGTCAGAGACAATTAGCTCACAGTTTCCGAGTAGTCGATTAAGCCCAAAAGATAGATGCTGTGCCACGGGTAAACCACTTCTAACGCTTGTACAAAATATTCGGTCTGCAGAGACAATCATTTCTAACGCTTTATTTAGGCTCTCTGTAGAAATCATTTCTACTGTTGATTGAATGTTATTGAATTGACTTTCTGCACAGCGCATCCACAAATCACTCTCATCTAAGCCCTTCAAATTTGTTTCTAATCTGATTTGAGGAGCAGCATTGTTACGTAGAAGCTCCTGAAGTCCTTTTTGAAACTCTGCATATCCAGAATAGCCTAGACTAAAAGCTAATCTCATTATCGTGGTCGTACTAGTTTTTACTGTCAAAGCCAATTGATCAACCGTTAAAAAAGCTACATCGACAGGATTTTTAAGGATATAGTCTGCTACTCTCCGTTGAGTTTCTGTTAGTTGTGAGATATTATCTTTTAATTTTAATATTGGATTTTCCATACCTTCGCTCCAATTAAACAGATTATATTGTAAATTTTATTTTTTTAAGCATATAAAAAGTATTTATCACAATACTTACTTGAATTTTAGCATGTTTACTTTTTTATGTAAAAATGTTTCTTCTAAGTAATAAAGCTTAGGATATGTTTTTCCTGTGCTTTATTTATAAAAATAGATTTACTTTATTAGGTACCGGTGATAAGATACATTTAAGATTATAGTAATAAATATTACTTAAATAAAAAATGTAGTAATATTTATTACTTTATTTATTTTTTACGATGTTTTTCTATCTTTTTCAAAAATGCAGTAAATAAACTGTGGATATTCTGCGAATAGGGGGGCAATATCTAATTTTATTAATTCAATTTTGTAAGCGTTATCCTGAGTAGAGCATTGATTAGAATATATTAAAATCGAAGAGGAGTGTATATCAGTGAGTATTTTAGCACCAGTATTATCTGAAGACATTATTAAGAGAGCAAACCTTCTTAATACAACTCTTATATCCGACGCAATGGGGTGTACAGGCTCAATGGATTATAAAATTAAGCCTGTATCTACAGGAATGAAGGTAGTTGGAACCGCTCTAACTGTAAGTTTAAGACCTGGAGATAACTTATTTCTTCATCAGGCAATCTATGATGGTACAGAAGGATATGTACTAGTTGTAGATGGAAAGGGGCATACAGCAAATGCTTACCTTGGAGAATTAATGGCAGCTGCAGCTAAAGCTATTGGACTTGAGGGGATTATTATAGATGGGGCAGTTCGGGACAAAGAGACCCTTAGTCAATCAGGATTTCCTATTTTCTCAAAAGGATTTATTCCGAATGGTCCTCTTAAAGATGGTCCAGGTGAGTTACATAAACCTATTTCTTGTGGAGGCGTAGCTGTTATTCCAGGAGATCTAATTATAGGTGATGATGACGGAGTTGTTGTAGTTCCAAAAGAAAAGATTGAAGAGGTTCTTTTTAAAGCCGAAAAAAAACTAGAGTATGAGAAAACACGTTTAGAAACGATCGAAGCATTTGAAAGAGCGCGTCTGCAAGGTGAATCTGGAGGTAACATTCAGCCTTCATGGTTAAGAGAACAGATGAAAGCATATGGATTATAAACAGAAGGGAGAGCTTTAAAGTGAAATTAGGTTTTATTGGATTTGGAGAGGCGGCCTTTGAGTTATCAGTTGGCTTAAAAGGCGAAGGTTTAGAAACCATTTTTGCTCATGATGTTATGATAGACCATCCTACATATGGTCCACAAATTAAAGAACGAGCTGCTCAAGCTCAAGTAGAACTTCTTTATAGACCCGAAGAAGTTTTAAAACAAGTAGATATAGTAATAGTAGCAGTACCCGCAGATAAAGCACTTGAAGTTAGTGAGATGCTAAAACCATTTATAAAGAAAGAATGTATCTATGTAGATGTATCAGCTTCCACTCCTATCGTGAAGCAAAAAATTAACATAAATATACAAGAGAAGAATGCATTCTTCGCAGATGCCGCAATGCTAGGTCCCCTGCCAGTTTATAAACATAAGGTTCCTATTTCAGCAAGTGGTAATGGTGTAGATCGACTGATTTCTTTAATGACTCCGTACAGTATGGACATAACTAAAGTAAGTGAAAAACCTGGTGATGCCTCTGCTGTAAAGCTAATTCGCAGCATTTATATGAAAGGTGTAGTTGCTCTTTATCTAGAGTTATTAGAAGCTTCTCATGAATTTAATGTAGAACAATTAGTCTTAGATTCTATTAGTGAAACTTTAGATAGTAAGAGCTTTAGAGAAACAATGAACCGATTGGTAACTGGAACCTCTATACATGCATTAAGAAGATCAATTGAGTTAGACGGCTCTATTCAAATGCTAGAGGCTTCTAATTTAAATTCTGTTATGTCTAGGGCAGCAAAAAGTAAGTTAGAAACATTGGCTTCATTTAATTTG
>DATMFE010000220.1:0-6259 GCA_035556295.1 Ureibacillus sp. | reverse complement strand
ATTTTCGAACGAAAGATGGTAGAGAGTTTTCTATAGCCGAAAACGGTAAATTTGGAAGGGATGAAACTAGAGAAATTGCACATATAATTAATCTCAAAAAAATAAACTTTGAAAAAAGACAAATAGAATAGTGGAGTCTTCAAATTCATCTTATTTCAAAAAATTGGGGGTAAATTTCCGAGATGTTTGAGAAGTTTAATTTTGACATAATTTTTCGTGAAAGAGATGAATTCACACCGCTAGTCTTAATGATGTGTGGCGTGGCTGGTTCTGGGAAAACGACATTTTCACAAGAACTAGAAAAGGAAGGATTTGTGCGTCTTTCTATTGATGAAGAAATATGGGCTACCCATGGTCGGTATGGGATTGACTACCCGACCGAAAAGATTGAGGAGTTCCAGAAAGGCAGAAAGTAAATTACGAGATCGTTTAATACAATTAATTTACAATAAACAACACGTGGTAATTGATTTCAGTTTTTGGAATCGTGAGAGAAGGGACGAATATAAACAACTTATCGAGAACGCTGGCGGTAAGTGGAAACTCATCTATTTAAAAGTTCATCCTAACGATTTAAGTGAACGGATTAAACTACGAAACAATCGTATTGATGCTAATGCGTTTCCTGTTACAGAAAAAATGTTAACTTCCTATATTCATGGTTTCGAAATACCAAAAGGCGAAGGTGAAATGGTTATTGAAAACTAGATTTTTTCAAATGGCGGGCAATCCTTTTGTTTATTAACTATAAAAGCTTTAGTTAATGAACATAGGGTTGCTTTTTTATTTTCTAATTATAAGTGGCTAGGTTTGTAAAAAAGGATTTGCATAAAGGGAAACAGAATAGAATATATAACTTGAAGTATGAAGGGGGCTGCTCGTGAAGAAATTAATACCGTATTTATGGCGATTAGCTTGGGTTGTTGGTTTATTTATATTAACCATTATAAGTTTCGATATTGAAGATCAAATAGATTCGTTCTCAACTGCGACTTTCAATATAATGCCTAATATATGGGCTAATTTTTTAATTCCTTTTATTTGGGGAATCTACTTATCTTTGATTTTGATAAAGAAATGGGCTTTTCGAATTAACTTACCTTTATTTCTTTGTGTCTTCTTGCCATGTATGCTCTTGTCCCTTATTTTTCCGTTATCCTTTTTAACCTCATTCCATTTTCCAATAGGCTTGGGATGGATTATAAAAATTATGTCTTCTGGTTTGATCGAAATCGTTGCAGGGTTAACACTCATGCTAAGTATCTTTAATTCTAATAATAATGAAAGAATCAATTAAGAGAACTAATTTGTTAATGAAGGCTTTAGTCCAACATGGGTTAAAGCTTCTTGTATGGAATGGATATATACCAGAATTTAGAGCCTATGTATACTTCATTCGTATAAGAGAGAGAAAAATCTAACAATAAATTAGAGGTGAGAGAGTGGAAAAAGAAACAATACATAATGAGCAATCTTTAAAGAAACGAAACATAAAACTTTATTTTCTAATAGGAATAGTTATCTTAGTGATAGGTGCAACAGCACTGTCAATGAATCTATTAATCAAGAATGAGTCAGAACAATTAGTAGACTCACAAGAATCTGGAGAGCTAGAACAAGTCGCAAAAACACAAGACTCTGCAGACTCTCAACAATCAGCAGAACCTGAAAGTATTCGAAAATTTGATGAGAAAACTGTGGAAATCGCAAAATATGAAATGTTTTATCGAGATAATGATAGTTTCTACAATAAGGAAACCGTTGAATATTACAGTTTATACGAAACGATTGAAAAGTACGCATTTTTTCATTATTTAGAGCAGCATGGTTATTCGTGGGACGATGAACGACGAGCAAAGGCAAGAGAATGGATTCAAAATGAATTGAATTATGACAGGGTGAATAATCTTGAATTATTCGCTTATTATGAAGAGATGTTTGAGACTCTTCAAATAACAGAAGAAGACTATATCGATTATTATCTACTAGTGAACAAAGAGTACGATAAATTAATAAGTGATTTAGCTAATAATAGAATTGGTTCTGAAATTGAAGGTTACTACTTTCCTGATGAAGAGGCGAAGGCTTTTAGTAAGCTTATCGGTTTATCAGATGAATTGGCACAGCTCGCAGAAAAGCTTCCTGAACCATTAACGCCAATGGAGCCTCAGCCAGATCTTCCGTTTCTCACCGAAGATTCTTACATAAAGATAACTACAAATGCAGAAGGGGACTATATTCTTGTAGACACATTACATCTTCCAATACGTCTCGGGGATGCACATAGGGACCTATTTTTCGAGCTCCGATGGACAGTTCTAAACAATGAAGATCTAAATCGTCATTCTTTAAATCGTTACCAGGAGGCATTTGCAACCTACAAAAGCGACGATCCAAAGAAGGTTGAGACAGCAAAAGAAATAGCTCAACTACTAGAGATTCTTGAACGCTCTATTGAAATGGAATTATACTAATCCTTCTGAGGGGGTAAAGGGCAGATTGGAGGGAGAATTATTAATTCGGAAAACAAATACTTATATTTAAAAATGATTGTTGGCTCTATTGGAATGATTCTGTTTGGATTAGGGGCCATTCGATTTGCTACGTTATCTTATGATGTACAAGGATACTTATTATCTATAGCTGGTTTTTCATTAGTGATTAATTATATTTATAGTTTAGAAGAAAAGGCAGGAATCAGTAAAAAGGTAATTTGGATTCGGTCAGGTGTATTAATTGTAATTGTCGCGGTTATTTCATATTCTCTTTTCTTGTAATGAAGGGTATCACAAGTGGGGCATTGATTCTAAAGGATTAATGCCCTATTTTGTCGAATTTAAGAATGATAGGGTAGGTTTCAGACCATTTGAGGATTAAAACAGTTTATAGAGAAGTGGGATTTATCTTCTATTTAACTCCATTAGATTAAGGCTAGAAAGGGTGGAAGAAATGAAGAAAATATTTTTATTACTAGTTTTAATTGTTTCAATATTATCTGCATGTAATTCATCAACATTGAGTTTTAGCGAAATTGAAATTGTACCTACGAATGTGCAAGACAAAGTCGATCCCAATTTAAGACTTCAATCAGTTACTGACGGAGGAAAGGGATATTATATTATTTTTCATTCAAGTGGGAATGTAGAAACGGATTTAGAGGCAATCGAGGATACTGTAACAATAAAGTTTAATGTAACCAATCTACAAAATGAGGTTGTAAAGCAAAAAACTTATTATTTAACGACAGACCCTAAACACGATTATATCGATGTTCAAGTAAACGGTGAATCCATCCCATTTGATAACATGACTGTTCAATAAAGCGATACATAAGTGGTAGGGATAATGTATTCTCTGATGAAAGCTACAAAATTGCTTTAATAAGAGCAAGAAAATACATATGAGGAAATGTGATAAGCACTGACATTTGAGCGTATTTATAAAAGGAAGTTTGCTAGATACAGAAGGTAAATATTAGCAACATCTTCGAGTATTTTTTAAAGTTGCTTTATGAAAGTGATCGGGAATAATTAAAGAAGGTGCAAAGCAATGGTTAGTATTGCGGAGGATGCGCAAAGAGGTATTACTCCTGAAGAACAAAAAAGGATATATAAACGAACGCTATTTGTTGTGAGTATTTCACAGGTTTTTGGTGGAGCTGGACTAACAGCAGGAATTACGGTTGGTGCACTTCTTGCCCAACAAATGTTAGGGACAGAAGCGTATGCAGGACTGCCATCTTCATTATTTACATTAGGATCTGCGGGTGCGGCTCTTATGGTAGGGAGACTCTCTCAGCGTTATGGTCGACGCACGGGTCTAACTATTGGTTTTATCATAGGTGGACTTGGCGCACTAGGAGTTATCCTATCAGCTATTATGAATAGTGTATTTCTTTTGTTTCCATCATTATTTCTTTATGGTGCAGGAACGGCGACCAATTTACAAGCGCGCTATGCAGGCACAGATTTAGCGGATAATAAACAGCGAGCAAAAGCGATTAGTATGACCATGGTTTTCACCACATTCGGAGCAGTGGCAGGACCCAATTTAGTCAATGTTATGGGGGATTTTGCTACTTTTATTGGCATTCCATCACTCGCGGGTCCTTTTATTTTATCTGCAGTTGCTTATTGTTTAGCGGGACTTGTCCTTTTTATTATGCTTCGTCCGGACCCATTACAGGTTGCAAGAATAATAGAAATATCGAAACAAGAACAGATTGATAAGGGACATTCTGCAATTACTGACCAAGTAGTAAGCAAAAGAGGGATATTCGTTGGCGCAACCATTATGATTCTTACACAAATGGTAATGGTTGGAATTATGACCATGACACCTGTTCATATGAGGCATCATGGTCATGGTTTGGGGGAAGTTGGTCTTGTCATAGGATTTCATATAGGCTCTATGTATTTACCATCATTGATAACGGGTGTCCTTGTCGACAAGTTTGGTCGTACTGTAATGGCAATTGCTTCTGGAACTACTTTACTTCTTGCAGGTATAGTAGCTGCAACAGCACCAGGAGATTCTATGATTCTAATGGTAGTTGCTCTTTCTTTACTAGGAATCGGTTGGAATTTTGGTTTGATAAGTGGGACTACTTTAATTGTTGACTCTACTGATTCTAAAACACGGGCTAAAACTCAAGGTACAGTGGATGTTTTTGTGGCGTTATCTGGGGCAACAGGTGGAGCATTATCTGGCATGATTGTCGCAGGTTCAAGTTATCCTACATTGTCGCTAATAGGCGGTATTTTATCTTTAATACTGGTCCCTGTGGTAATCTGGTCTGGTTGGAATAAAAAATAAAAATAATCGATTCAATGGTCTTATGCGACTACTAATAGTGAATTTATATATGGTAGAGATAGGGATGTACTTTTTGAAGAGAAATACAAAAAAGGCTACAATATACACATGAGTCCATCGCAGTAAGTTATAACTACAGGCTTTTTAGGCCTATCTTAATAAGAAAATAATTAAAATTCAGGAGACCTTAAATGACTGAAAAAAAACATCGTATTTATGCTATGAGTTTCGCAGGTGTGTATCCCCACTATGTCACGAAGGCAGAAAAGAAGGGGCGTACGAAAGAAGAAGTTGATGAAATTATTCGCTGGTTGACAGGATATAGCCAGGAAGAATTAGAAATGATTCTAGAAAACAAAACAAACTTTGAAACTTTCTTTAATGATGCACCAAAACTGAATCCTTCACGGGCATTAATTAAAGGTGTGATTTGTGGTGTCAGAATTGAAGAAATTGAAGATCCTTTGATGAAGGAAGCTCGCTATCTAGATAAGCTAATCGATGAATTAGCTAAAGGTAAAGCGATGGAGAAAATTCTTCGTGTATAGTCTTCATTAAAAAAACGGTATGGCCATTTACTAATAAACTCTCCTAATCAGAATGGATTAAGAGAGTTTTTACTTTATTGAGATTTAACAACAAATGCAAAAATGACGAAAAGTTATACTAATAACTCATTTAAAAAACGTTTTTTAATGTCTGGCCACTCTTCTTTTATAATGCTGTACATGACAGTATGACGAATCGTGCCTTCCTTCCGAATCATGTGGTTTCTCAAAATACCTTCTTTAGTTGCACCTAGTCGTTCAATTGCCTTTTGAGAACGGAAATTTTCGTGTCCTGTTTTAATTTGTACCCGATTCAACTCGAGTTCCTCAAAGCAGTAACGTAATAATAGGTATTTGCAATTGGAGTTAACGTTAGTTCGCCAGTATGTTGGTTGTATCCAAGTAGAACCAATCTCGACTCTTTTATGTGCCAATGCAATATCTAAAAACGATGTACTCCCAATGATTTGATTCGACTCTTTATGGATGATGACAAACATATAAGTTTGGTTAGCTTCACGTTCTTTTATAGCATTTTGAACATGCAGTTGAACCGACTCTTTTGTTAATAGGGTAACCGACATATGCTCCCAAATTTCAGGATGATTCGCTGCTTCATAAATACCATCAACATCCTCTAAACTTACAGGTCGTAATTGTACAATTTCATTTTCTAAGTAAATGTTGTTCATTTTATTTCCCCTCCATATATTTAGTTATAACGAATTTTGGTATGATAAACAGTATCAGAAATGGTTTTTTTAACCATACCAGAGGTGATGATAGATTGATGGATATTATTATTAATTTTTCTACTAAACGGCCAAAGTATCTTGATATTTATGAGCAGTTGAAAACAATGATTATCAATCAACGATTAGCTGCCAATGAAAAAC
>DATMFE010000219.1:0-13544 GCA_035556295.1 Ureibacillus sp. | reverse complement strand
TAGATGATTTACAGAAACCGGTTGAAGCCATTAAAGATAAGAAAATGTTCCGTTTATCAGGAATCGTTTTATTCATTTTAGTTCTTGGTTACTTTATTGGTGAGTTTTTCGATATTCCTGTTTCTATTATCGCAGGTATTATTGCGATTTTATTCTTAGGAATAGCAAGAAAGAGTCCCGCTGTTCACACTAAAAAAGTGTTAGCAGGAGCTCCGTGGGCGATTGTTTTCTTTTCGATTGGTATGTATGTTGTTGTCTATGGATTACGTAATGTAGGGCTAACTAAAGTATTAGCAAGCCTCATTCAAGCAACGGCTGACCATGGATTATTTGCTGCAACCATTGGCATGGGATTCATTGCAGCCATACTTTCATCGATTATGAACAACATGCCAACCGTGATGATTGATGCTTTGGCCATTGATGCAACTTCTGCAACAGGTACAATTAAAGAAGCCTTGATTTATGCAAATGTCATTGGTTCGGACTTAGGACCAAAAATTACACCTATTGGCTCTCTAGCCACTCTCTTATGGCTCCACGTTCTTTCGACAAAAGGAGTTAAGATTTCTTGGGGAACCTATTTTAAAACAGGTATTATCTTAACCATCCCAACATTGTTTATTACGCTTGTTGGTTTATATATTTGGTTATCAATTATTTCTTAACACATCATAAAGGAGATTTTACACATGTCTAAAAAAACACTTTATTTCTTATGTACAGGTAACTCTTGCCGTAGTCAAATGGCTGAAGGATGGGCAAAAAAATATCTAAATAATGATGAATGGGATGTACGCAGTGCAGGATTAGAAGCTCATGGATTAAATCCTAACGCTGTAAAAGCAATGAAAGAAGCTGGTGTTGATATTTCAAATCAAACATCTGATGTCATTGATCCTGAAATTCTAAATAATGCGGATTTGGTCGTTACATTATGCGGCCATGCAGCAGATCACTGCCCAGTAACGCCTCCCCACGTGAAGCGTGAACACTGGGGATTTGATGACCCAGCAAAAGCTGAAGGAACAGAAGAAGAAAAATGGGCGTTTTTCCAGCGTGTACGTGATGAAATCGCTGAACGTATTCAACGTTTTGCTGAAACAGGTAAATAATTAATCAAGAAGCAGTCTATTTGTGTAGACTGCTTTATTTCTTCCTGAAATCTGTTTTATAGTAACTAGGAATGTAAGATATACTTTAGTAGTCTAACCAGATTTGTAGATTCATATACATACAAATTTAAAAATGCAGATTGTAATCGATTCTACTTATATAACAGTAAAAGCATACACTTACTTTTTATAAATATAAGATATTCTTTTAGCTAGTTTGTAGAAAAACTTTCGCCTTTACAATTAGATGCGTTTATTGTATGATTACACAACAGGAACATTTGTTCGATACTAAGGGTTTAGAGATGAATAAAGAAACACCAAAACAAACTAAGACAATTAAACATAAAATTTTCTCGCACGGAGCAAAAACATTTGAGCCAACTCTTATTCTTTATCGAAATACCTTGGCGTTTATTGTAAACGTAATAACAATCGGAGGTTTCAAATTATGAATGATAAAAAAGCAGCACTAGATATGGCTCTAAAACAAATTGAAAAACAATTTGGTACAGGATCCATTATTAAAATGGGAGAAGGCACACATACAAAAGTTGAGGCATCTAGCTCAGGCTCATTAGCTTTAGATATAGCTCTTGGAATTAATGGCTATCCCAAAGGAAGAATTATGGAAGTTTACGGGCCCGAAAGTTCAGGTAAAACAACCGTTTCCTTACACGCAATTGCAGAAGTACAAAAAAATGGAGGCCGAGCTGCCTTTATTGATGCTGAACACGCACTTGATCCAGTTTATGCAAGAAAACTAGGTGTAGATATTGATGAGTTACTGTTATCTCAACCAGATACTGGTGAACAGGCACTTGAAATTGCTGAAGCATTAGTTAGAAGTGGTGCTGTAGACATTATTGTTGTTGACTCAGTAGCAGCATTAGTTCCGCAAAAAGAAATTGAAGGAGAAATGGGAGATTCACACGTAGGTTTACAAGCTCGTTTGATGTCTCAAGCTCTTCGTAAACTATCTGGAGCAATCAATAAGTCTAAAACCATTGCTATCTTCATCAACCAAATCAGGGAGAAAGTAGGCGTTATGTTTGGAAACCCGGAAACAACGCCAGGTGGAAGAGCACTAAAATTCTATTCTTCCGTTCGTCTTGAGGTTCGCCGCGCTGAACAACTTAAACTAGGGAATGACATAGTTGGGAATAAAACAAGAATTAAAGTAGTCAAAAATAAAATGGCGCCTCCTTTCCGCATTGCTGAAGTAGATATTATGTATGGAGAAGGTATCTCAAGAGAAGGAGAAATCTTAGATATCGGTTCTGAAGTAGATATTGTTCAAAAGTCTGGATCTTGGTTTTCATATAATGAGGAGCGTTTAGGACAGGGACGAGAAAACGCTAAGATTTTCTTAAAAGAAAACCCTGAAATTAGAGAAGAAATTAGAAAAAGAATTATTGATTTCAAATATGGTGATAATATTAATAACGATAATGTTATAGATAACGATAGCGAAAACGAAAACCAATAAAGGCATAAAACACCTTTCCCACGGCTTGAACTGCACCCCATTATTAGATAAAAAAACTCTAATGATGGGGGTGTTTTTATGTCAAGGCTATTGAGTTGTACCTAAATAAACACTACTCATATAGAGAAACAGCATGAATCTTCTTGCAATCCATTGGTATACTTACAACGAACGCACCTTTCTCTTTGTTTCAATGAAATAAAAAGTATAATCAGCAGATAGTGAAGTGAATAATTTTTCGGCCTTAAATAGAATCCCAGCGAGCAACTAAATAAAGAATATCTTCTAAAAAGAAATTTTCATTAAAAAAGCCTAGGTGATACGATAGTAGAACTTTCTATTTCTTTCCCCTTCCATATCCATCGATTCGCTTTATCTCTACTTTTATTTAGGTACACATTATGATTAAGTTGATTATATTTATTTGAGTAATGAAGATTGGCCAGAAGCAAATTAGATTTTACTGAAACCATAACATTATTGTTAATAGTGTTATGAGTTGCATGATATTGCATCAGTAATTGGCCACCATCCATGTTCATCATATCATTTCCATATAAAATATTATGTTCAATAAGAGTATTTATCGTCCCTCCACGTTTTTTATCATAGCCTCCAATTGAAATTCCTGTAAAACGATTCTTATAAATCATATTTCGTATAACTTGAACATTGCTAGTTTGTTTACCATAGTGTTCACTTGCGATTTCTATTCCTAGATCGTTATGACTTGAAACGTTATGCTCAATAATAACATCTTTTCCTCCGTCTATGTAGATTCCCCCAGCGGAGTATTCATGTTTGTAAGCAGGATTTGAATAACTGCTGACGTTGTAAATATGGTTCTCACTAATGAGTCCTTCACGAGCTCGGTCATATTTCTCAATAGGAGCTACTTTTTCAAAGCCAATTACGTCAATCCCAATATTATCAACGTTTCGAATTGTATTGGCATTGACGATAAAATCTTTAACATTTCCATTTAGAGTTAGTGCTTCACTAAAACCTAAGGTCAAGTTTTCAAGTAGGTTTCGCGATATTTCAATGTTTTCTAACGAACGCGGCGCTTTGGATCCATAAAAAGCTATTCCATGAGCGTTTCCATTTTTATGTGCAGTTTTAATATCGAAAATATGATTATTAATAATTCGAAGGTGCTTTCCACTTCCTTCTACTAAAATACCACATGGTGTATTTTGTGCCTTAGAAGTAGACGAATGACCTATATTCAAACCTTGAATTGTTATGTAGCTCTTATTTTTTATGCTAACTAGCCCTCCATCTGTAGAACGGCTTTTTATTTTTTCTCCACTAATAAGAGGCTTTTCACTTTTATAGTTCCTGAAGATAATAGGCTTTTGTTTAGTACCTGAATGGCTAATAATTAATTGTTCATAGTAGATACCGCCTCTGATGTAAACGATAGTTCCGGGCTGAGCTACTTCACTTGCCTTTCTTAATGTTCTAAAAGGTTTGCTTTTAGTACCCAGGTTTTTGTCATCCCCTGTAGGAGAAACATAAATTTCATGATGTATTATAGGAGCTGCTGAAGGTTGATTAGCTGCCTCAACCCTTTGATTTATACAGCATAGTAAAATAAAAAGAATACCAACTGCTTTTTTCATAAGATCCTCCTTAAAGTTAATGAATTTCACTTGCGAGATTTTTAAATTATACTATGGTTCTTTTAATAAGGATGTAAAACATCGCACCATGTCTTGTTATTTTTTAAAACTACAGCAACTTTTACATTTAAAACGGAAAGTGCTAAAGTAATGCTAGAATGTGGAGGTTTGAGAAATGAATAAGGAACTTAAGTTACGTCCTTTGGAAAGAGAAGATTTAAAATTTGTCCATGAACTCAATAATGATGCAAACATTATGTCTTATTGGTTTGAAGAGCCTTATGAAGCTTTTGTAGAGCTACAGGACTTATATGATAAACATATTCACGATCAAGGTGAGCGTCGTTTCATCCTTGAAAAGGACGGGGATATGCTTGGACTAGTGGAATTAGTCGAAATTGATTATATTCATCGTAGAGCAGAGTTTCAAATTATCATCGACCCTACGTATCAAGGTCATGGCTACGCAATGGTTGCCACAAACCTAGCAATGAATTATGCCTTTTCGGTATTGAATATGCATAAACTTTACTTAATTGTAGACAAGGAAAACGAAAAAGCAATTCATATCTATAAGAAGGTTGGTTTTTCTATCGAAGGCGAGTTAAAGGATGAATTTTTTGTTGATGGAAGCTATCATAACGCTATAAGAATGTGTATGTTTCAAAAAGAATATTTACAAACAAAAAATAAAAACTAAGGTTGAACTAGTATAAGAGTCCTGCTCACCAAAAAAAGAAGAAAGAATGAAATTGGACTTCTATTATAGGAGTAAAAAATCCTGAAGGAGAAATGTGCAAACCATTTAAATATGATAACATTGTAAATTGTAAATTATAGCAACCATAAGGATGGTATTATGAGTACATTTAATCCAACAGGATTGCTATTATTCTTAATAATTATTGGTTTAATAGGATTCCTAGCTTTTAAAGTTGTTAAAAGGTTAAAAAAGAAATAAGTAACAAGAAGGACCTGCTATCAAAACAGCAGGTTCTTTTTAATAAGAAGATACATAATACCAGTTTTTATGTACTTTTTTTATTTGTTTAAAATCCCCGTTAAAATCGCTTTTTGAAGGTTTGTTATCGTTTGGGTTATATACAAATCCCGAAAAATTGTCCAGCATCCCACGGTATGTAAAGAAAAGAATTGATTTAGCCTTTCCTTTCGTTTCTACTACGATGTCACCCCCACCTTTAGACAATTGAGTATACTTTTTAGGTAATTGAATAAGTGATGGACTATCAGATACATTAGGTTTAATAACACCATTTTCTATTTTAGTTGCAACCTCTTCTCTCTTATCTTGATCGATTTTAAAGTTGAGATCTAAGTTGACTTGATTGAATGGAAAGAAAAACCATAATGAGATAGTAATGAGCTGAATAACAAACGGCTGCCACTTTCTCTTTTTAAAAAGATGAATTAATGTCCATATAGTCATTATGATAAAGAAAGCATATACAAATAACCAAATAGGTAACATTAAAAATTCTGTTATAATATCAACCAGATCCCACTGGAACAAGGACACTAAAATAACGAACAAACTACTAATTAGCGATAAAAGCAACAATCGACTATGTTTCACACATTTTCCTCTTCCTAAAATAATTCTTTTTTACCTTAATTATATATTAAAATCCTTATAAAAGCGTATGTATAATGCGTACATAATTTGTTAACACAATCACTCTTCCAGAAAACATTATAAAAAAGGACCCTTGACGAAGGATAGTTCTTCCAAGGGCCCTTTTTCCGGAGTATGCAGCTTTTTATACATTGTTGACTGATCAACGTTTTCTCAGTAGGTGGATGAGAAACTAATGTATAAGAAGTGCACCTTTTATACATATGTTAATTTTAAAAAATATAGTATTTTCAGGTGGAATTTCCTCTTTTTTTAGTAAACCTTCATAAGATAGTCTGATAACATCCAAATTTGAGATGATATACAAATTTCTATTCTGCATGCTTATAAACATCCGGTCTCAGACTTTCAAATATTGGAATGTATGTTTGTTGTTCTGTAACTTTCTGTATATGAATTTCCGCTGTTATAATCTCTTCTTGATCTCCCCCCTCTTCTACGATGTTTCCATTTGGATCAATGACCATTGAATGCCCTGCGTAAGTGTTGCCGACATGATTTTCATTACTCACTTTTCCCACGCTGTTACATGCAATGACATAAACACAATTTTCTATAGCTCTTGCCCTCAATAGTGTTCTCCAATGGTCTATATTTCTGGTAGTCCATTGTGCAACGTAGAATATGACTTTTGCACCTTGAGACGTTGGGTAGCGTGTGATTTCTGGAAAACGTAAATCATAGCATATAATTTGACTGGCTTTGATATTGTTAATCTCAAAGACATCTGGGACTTCATCTCCCCCTGTTAAATAATGATGTTCATCCAACATCGGCACGAGATGTATCTTATCTTTTTGATAGAGCAGCTTACCCGTTTTTGATACAGCAAAGGCTGTATTATAAATATTTTCATTTCTTTTATTTGAAACTGAACCTGCAATGATATTCACTTGATGGTTAATTGCTAAACGTTGAATAAAGGGAAAAGTTCTCTTTAAATCAATATCTGCTTTTTCTGCTACATTTTTTAAATCATAACCTGTATTCCACATTTCAGGTATCACAACAATCTCAGTATCTATATGCAGCTTTTCTTCAAATAAGGACTCAATGCGGTTTTCGTTTTGCTTAACTTCACCTTCTATAATCTCTGTTTGAAATAATTGTATTTTCATTTTTCTCCCTCTTCTTCATATATAAATTTATAAATAGGATATAAATCACAGTTGTATTTGACATCTTCGCCATGTGATGAAGAAATAATAGAAGGTTTAATTTTATCTATAATTCGTCCGCTATTAATATTTTCACCCATATCAACTGTAAACTTTCGAATCGGCGGATGTAAGGATTCAGCATTAGAAAAGAATAAGTCTCCAGTTAGCAGCACATTGTCATCTTTATGGTGGTATATCACATGTCCTGGTGTATGACCGGGTGTTAAATACACATCTAAAGGTAACTTTTTAATGATGTTGTTACTTAGACTTTCAACTTGATGTTCCACCCCTGTTGTTTCTTTTTCTGCCTTATTTGGATATGGTTTTTCGCCATTGATAAAAGGCGCTTCAACTTCGTGGGCGTAAATAGGAATATTTAAATTATCTCTTAAATACTTGGCGCCATTAATGTGATCTAAATGGCCATGTGTGAGTAAAATACTTTTGGGGATACCTAAAGATTTTGCTATATTTAACTGAGTATGTGCATAGTCTTTCATTCCTGTATCAATGATATGAACACTCTCACCATCTAGCACGTACCATGTATTAATTTTTACAGGAATTCCCACAACAGTTTTGTAAGTAAGTTTGTAAATATGTCTAGAAATTTGGACAAATTCCAATTGAGGCACCTTCTTTTGTTTTATTTGATAATATAAGTTTAGTAAGAAAAAATAGACGTAACAAGAAGGCACAATTTTGTTACTAGCCATTGAGGTGAAAAAATGTCAGACTTTAAAAGTGATCAATACGGTCCTTGTACGTTAACTGTAAAGCGTGCTTGTCCAATTGAGTTAACGATGCATATGATGGGTGGTAAATGGAAAGGTATTATTTTATCTTTGTTATCAAAATCACCCATGTATTATAATGCAATGCGCCGTGAAATACCGGGTATTACCCAGCGTATCCTTACACTGCAGCTTAGGGATATGGAAAAAAACGGATTGATTGAAAGAGAAGAAACAAACGATAACCCTAAAAGGGTTTTATATTATTTAACAGATCTTGGAGAAAGCTTTGTTCCAATACTAAAATCTTTAGAGAAGTGGGGCAATGCTTATATAAGTCAGCAGGAAGAAGAATTAAAAAGATTGTAACGGTTTAAATAAACTCCTTAAATATATTTTACTTCTTTATTAATAACGCCTTGTTTTTTTATAATATAAGTACTTAATTAAGTAGTATCCGCGAAACTATATTAACTTGAAAATGCAAACTTATTCAATGAGAAAAACCTTTACCATGGCGGTAAAGGCTCTTCCTATGCTCTTCCCTAATGGGAATCTCTTGTTATCTTTATCTTTATTTTTAATTAAGGTCTATGAAAATTGACTGTTTTCTCGTCATCTCCTGTTCGTTCAAACCATCCTCTGAAAGCCCAGTTATCATAACCTCCATCGCCTTCATTAATAAATGTTCCTTCTTCAAATACCCAGACACCATAGGTAATACCATCATAATCTACGGTGTCAAAATATTGAACACCTTGTAATTGATCTGAATTATACCCTTGGCTCAAATTCATAACCATTACATTGTATTGTTGACCTGATTCAAAGAATGCTTTTTCCATTGCTCCCTTGACGAAACCATTTCGATTGTCGGCTGTTTTAGCCGCATCTGCAATCGCTTGTCCTATGGCTACGGGATCAACTGTTACGTCTCCTCCAACTTCTGCAGCTTCTGCGGAGCCTGCAGAACCTCCTAAATTCGGTAGAGCTAATGGCGTCGCTAACACAGCTAAACCTACGGCAGAAGCTACAACAGCTTGTTTCGCTTTTCTCATTTGATCTCCTCCTATTTTTAGGTGATTCTTAGAATATTTACCCTTTTTTTCCACGTTAAAACAAAAAATACTGTAATTAAAAATAGGAGGTAAACCATTTCATTCTTTTGAAGCATCTGTTCAACCAAAAATAGGCTTATAAGTTTTTTTCTAAAAGCTCGCCCACTTTTTCTGCCATTTCTCTCGGTGAACATGGCATCTCATTTTTGAGCCATTATTCTACTATGACGCCGTATTGGAAAAAGTTGAGGTAGCTCATTCAATATGATAACCAACTATTATTTAATAGATTTAGTCGCAATATAACAAGGCATATATTCAGTGATTTTCCCTTTGTGGTGATGATCTTCATAAAGATCTTGTAGAGTGAATCCAGCTTTTAGCTGTCCCCCAATTTGAGTTTCTAAAGAATGACTAAACTGTACACCGCCATTCTTTATAAGTTCTTCATCATTTTCTACAGTGTTTTTAGTTCCGTCATAAGGTAATTTATTAACCACTTGCAATGCTTTCTCATCTTCTCCAAATAAATAAAGAGCAGGATTTGCAAAGCCAGATAGCAGAACGCCACCTTTTTTAAGAACTCTGAAACATTCTTGCCAAACGTGTTCAACATCTTGAATATAACAGTTTGATACAGGATTAAAAATCATATCGAACGTCTCATCTTCAAAGGGGAATGTCTTACTCATATCTCCTTTAACTAAATCAATGGAATAGCCTTCTCTAGTAGCCACCATTTTTTCTAATTCTAATTGCTTATCAGAGTAGTCAAAAACCGTAACTTCCGCATGCTGTGCTGCAAAGACTGGGCATTGCTGTCCTCCTCCGCTAGCAAGTCCCAATATTTTTGCTTTTTTAAATGGAATAAACCAGTTATGTGGAACAGGCTTACAAGGTGTTAAGTAAATATCAAAAATACCTTGAGTTGCATCTGCGAAATCTTGATGATTAATAGCTAATGACCATTCTCCTCCAGCTGAAGCCCACTCATCCCACATTTTTGAGTTGATTTTTGTATAATTAGCTTTTTGTGACATAGTTACTCCCCCTTTACCTCTTTTAGTATTTTGTTTAATTTTACCATGTCACTAGAAGAATAATTTAGATGTACTAATTAATTTTTTCTGTTTCAGATAATTAATCTGTACTGGAGAAGTACTTAATAGATATTTTTAAAAATAAAAACACCCTTTTTAAAAATTAAAAGGGTGTTTTTATCTTAAGTATAAAAGCTTGTATATAAACAATATACGAGTTTTATTTTTAATGGCTTGTCTCGAAGCTTTCAGCCATCATTAGGTCATTTTTGTAGGCAGCCATTGCGAGTTCATATCTCACCTTTTGACCCGCTTCTACAAAATCAGCTTCCTTCACAAGGCCTGATAATGAATATTGGTGACCTTTAAAACCTACGTTCAGTTCAGTAATTTGATTGAATTGAAAACTTTCTATAGGAATTCCATTCACATCTTTCAGCAAATACTGGCCATATTTCTCGTTACATGTTTGTGCTACTTGCTCCATTACTTTAAAAGCATCGTCCGGGTTTTGCCTATAGTTGAGAATAAGACTTTCATTTACCCGGCGTCTTCCTCGGGTTCCGTTCTGAAGTTCCGTAATGTTGCTATATGAGACGGTATAGAGGTAGCCGTCATACTGGCGAATCTTTAAGTAGCGCATGGTGATTTCTTCTATTTTTCCTTGGCGGTTTCCGTTGAGAATAACATAATCTCCGTGATGGATCTGGCGTTCAAACAAGTAAGTCAGTCCCATTATATAATCACGAATAATATGCTGGAGGATTATTGCCAGGGCACTGGCCAACACTACTGAACTAGTGAGAATCTTTCCGAAGTCAAAGAAATGGCTAAGCACATAAATAAAGAAAAAAGCCAGGCCTACTACTCTTGTCACCTGATTAGAAAAATGCATTAAGGTTTCTTCTCGTTTTTCATCTAAAAAGCTCGTTTTATCAAAGAAAAGCTTAATGAATTTGCGAATAAAATAAACGATAAGTATAATCAGCAGCGCTACCGTTAAAACCTTTACGGGAAACTGCTGGAAGAATTCAGTAAAAACCAACTTACCCACTCCTTATTTCTAACACTATACCAAAAGAATGTACGTAAAGACACAAATTTTCTGTTCTTTATAAACCTTAATGATAATAGCATGGTTTCATCAAAAAAAGAAGCGGTATCTATGCTTTTTGAAGGTCGGTATATTGATGATAATCTCTCAATTAATTGAGAGTAAAGAGGTAAGGTGAACTGTAATAGACTAATTTTCTTCGTTTTTTTGTAGACTATTCTTATATATCTTTTGACTTTTGCATGCTTTCTAATAAAGACATTCCTATATGTTCATCATTATTTCTACCTAGTCTATAATTAGCTAAAACGACGGACGCACCTTTATTTTCTTTATCAATCCCTAAAAATGAGCTGAAGCATCCTGTTCCACCGCCGTGCAACATTACATTATTATTTCTCTTTAAAAGCAACCATCCAAGACCCATATCAAATTTCTTTGTTCCATTACCGTGTTTTTTATGACAAGAAGAAAGATATGGTTTATCTTCGTACATATTTATTTTTGCGTATTCAAGTAAATCTTCAGCCGTTGAGGATACTGCCCCCGCCGGTGATATAAAGTTTTCTTTGTCCCACTGCCAGTTGCCGCAATCATTATTTTGGCGGTCATAACCTTGTAAATTATTATTTGAAGTACCTAAATAAGTATCCTTTAGTCTAAGCTCATTATGAAGAAAGTCATTCATAGTGTCCCAATATCCTTTGCCTGAAACAGTTCCTAACACATATCCAATAAGTGAAATACCGAAATTAGAATATTTCCACGAATAATCTACTTCTTTCAATTTAGTTCTTTCAATTAGCATTTTCATTTTGTTAAAATCCATGTGCAACGGATTATTTTTATTCAAATCGCTTCCTCCAAAAATTACACTTAAAATTATTTTAAAATATTCCCGTTTATTTAAAGGTAAGCTTCCTGAATATCCAGAAGAGTGAGTAGCGAGGCGGAGCAATGTAGGATAACACGTATCTTCTTTAAGTTCTTTTATGTATTTTTGTATAGAGTCGTTTGACGACACCTTGTTTTCAAATATGTATTTTGATAACAGCGATACAGTGAAAGTTTTCGTAATAGAACCAATTTCATAATGATATCTTTTTGCCGAGTCAATTTCACCGCTTTCATTATAGACTTTTATAATAGACTGATTGTCCGTTAAGTAGCCAACGGTTAGTTTCAAGTGCTTTTTTCCTTTGCAGGTTTTATTAATTAATCGTAATGTTTCATCGCTGATTTCAAACATAATGATTGCTCTCCCTTATCCTTTATTTTTAAAATTTTAAAAGGATTAATCGATATGCTTTAAGTTAGATTAGCCTATCGAGTTTTTTTTATATTCTTTCTCATATTATCAATTGCTTGAACTCTTCGACTTTCAAGTTCTCCTATTACTCTCAACTGTAATTCATCGTGATCATCATCCATTTTGATGTTGCCTTCTTCTTCAAATCCATCATGTTCTTCCCCATCGAAGCTATAGAGTTTCTTCAAAAGCTTCCACATTATTTCCAACTCTTCAGTTGAGAACTTTTTAAAAAGTTCTTCCAAAAAGAAAATTCCTTTTTCTGAGACAACAAGCAGTGCTTCTTTTCCCGCTTTTGTAATTTTTACGTTAACTGCACGCTTATCTTTACTGCTAGGAACTACGTCAACATAACCCTTCTTTTCCATAATGGTAATTAACTGTTTGACGCTTTGTTTTGTAGTTCCTAATTTTCTAGCAATATTATTCAACGTTGTTTCATCTTCAGGTAAATGAGCAATTGCCACCATAGCCATATGCTGTCTTGATGTTAAAAGTTCAAGAGATTTATCACCTTTTACTTGAATTTTATTTGCCAGAGAAAATAAGGTAGCGTAAGTTTGCTGCATTAAGAAAAGCTCTTTATAAATATCCATATTCACCCTCCATTTTAGACAGTGTATTGTCTAAAATGAGAATAGTATATTTTGGTAATTAAGTCAATGTACTGTCTATTTTAATTTTGACTATTCTAAGGAGATTATTCTGTTACACTAAAGTAGGCAAAGAAATCATGATCGTTCGTAAGCAAAAGTTGTCCTTTCTTTATCCAATTAGATATACTAAAAAGGCACTCTAATTTAATACTACTCTTAAAAAATGTAAGAAAATCGATATGAAGTAAAGGAGAAAAGACATGAACCAACACACACAACCTTTAAGCCCTATCGCCTTCCATCTTGGTCCACTTGAAGTCCATTGGTATGGAATTATCATAGGAATAGGAGCTTTCTTAGGCTTCTTGTTAGCCTCGAAAGAAGGAAAGAAACGAGGGATCTCTTCAGAAACCATCTCTGATTTACTTCTGCTAGCACTACCCATTGCTATCATTACTGCTCGAATTTACTACGTACTTTTTGAATGGAGTTATTATAAAGACCACCCAGGCGAAATTATAGCAATTTGGCATGGAGGCATAGCTATTCACGGTGGAATTATTGGCTCTGTATTAACAGCTATATGGTTTTGCAGAAAAAAGAATCTTTCTTTTTGGAAAATGGCTGATGTTTTAGCTCCTAGCTTATTATTAGGCCAAGCTATTGGCCGGTGGGGAAACTTCATGAATCAAGAAGCACATGGCGGA
>DATMFE010000218.1:0-1725 GCA_035556295.1 Ureibacillus sp. | reverse complement strand
ATACATCACTTGCTCGTGTCATTTTAACAACGGCTCCTGCATTTTCAAGCTTCTGTTTAACGATATCGGCAACCTTTAATACAATCGCTTTCTCTGTCGCAGAACCACTTACAGCACCAGGATCTTTACCGCCATGTCCAGGATCAATCACAATGATTCTCCCTTTTAAAGCTGAACCTGACTTATTAATAAGTTTAAGGTAGGATTTGTGTGTGTAGGCTTCCTGACCTTTATAGATAATTTTTGCCCAGAATCCATTGATCGATAAAACTGCAACCTCATCCCCACGATTTAAAGTTCCAATCGTTTTCGTGGATGCAGAAGGACCTGAACGAACATTTAAATTACTCGTTGTTGCACGTCCAATCAAATTAGAAGTGACACCAGCATTTGAGTCATTGTTGTTTGTTGGCGTTTCATTTGTACCGCCACTTTCTCCTGCCATTTTTGCATAAGTTGCAGAAACATAGGCATAGCGTCCTTCAAAGGCCACTTTATACCAACCGTTTTCTAGGCCATACGTATACAACTTGTCGCCATTATGTATTTGGCCAACTACATTGGATGCAGCAGTTGAAGCAGAAGATCGTACATTTAAATTATCAGTTGTTGAAACAATTTGTCCAACTGCTTCATTGATATTTGGAACAGTAACTCCTTGAACCGGTAAATCTAAACGGAATTGCTCACTGCTGCCTCGCGCAACAAATAAAGCAAACTGTGAACGCGTTAAATTGCTATTTGTATTAAACTTTCCCTGACTCCCTTGTGCAAGGCCACTATAATAGATTGCATTAATATATTTATAGTATTTGTTGCTTGTAGAGACGTCACTGAATGGAATCGAATAAGAGGCATATTTATTAATATCTAGATTAAATGAAATCGCCAATACCTTACTCATTTCCCCACGTGTTAAAAGTTGATAAGGATTAAATTTAGTACCGCTTACTTCATCAAAAAAGCCTTTTTGTACAGCTCTTTCTACATATCCTGAAAGCTCAGTACCTGCTTGAATATCCGAGAATGATGATTTTGAAACGACTAATGGACTTAGTCCTGAAGCAATGACCACCATTTTTGCAGCTTGTCCTCTTGTTACTGAGTTATACGGTTTGTAATAATTCTTGCCATTTTCCGTATACCCTTTGATAACGCCTTTATTTACAAGATAACTAACTTCTTCTGATGCCTCATGTGTAGATGGAACATCAACAAATTGCGGGGCTGCATAAACTTGAGGACTGTAAACTCCTAAAAGCGTAATAACTGCCATTACGATTAAAAGAGTTACTTTTTTCATATCCAATTTATACAATCCTCCTTTCTCCTTTTTTTCTACTTAATTCTACCAAAAGTCTAATGAATCTACATCAAACTTTCTACCTTATTATACATTTTTATCTAATAGAGTGATATTTTATATCAATAACATTTTAGTCGGTTTCTGTAACATCCCTGTAAAAGAAAATATTGGTTTGAATTATATTAATAATGGGTATTTGTTTTTCATAAAATAAAAAAGAGACTAGTCATTATAACTAGCCTCTTTGCAGAATTCTCTATTATTATTCGATTCGAAGCGGGAACATCTTAATCTACTAATCCAGAACGGTCAATGAAAGTTTTTAATTGCGTTAATGCAACATAATCATTCGGACCGTAAACGCCTTTAGCTTTTCCAACAGTAATACCGTTAGATGCTAAATTTGCTACATAATCATG
>DATMFE010000217.1:0-5105 GCA_035556295.1 Ureibacillus sp. | reverse complement strand
GGAATACTCTAATATGGGTATTAGTCTTAGCTTAGGAAGAAATGAAGACAAATGATTTGTTCCCAAAATCACGGTAATCGAACAAATATTATTGATGAAATTAGCTGGGCTATTAAGCATTGGCTTCAATCCAAAATTTTTAGGTAGAAAACTTTTTTTGGTGAGTACTGATGTGATGAACTGTGTTAGCAGAGAAAAAAGAAACAAGGGAACAGCTATTCGTTTAGCTGCTCCTCTGATTCGCTAGACCGCGGATTTTTCCAAATATAATAATAGCAATATAGTATTGTTGGTAAGAGTGCAATGGCAATTGAAGTAAAAGCTAATTCAATATAAAAGAAATGGATGGAGAAGGATGGTGTTTTTGCTTCGATAATATCAAGAATTGGATTTAGACCAAATGATGCCAATATAAGCACAAAAGCTAAGTCCATACACGTATCTCTAATGGTTTTTATTAATAAAGGTATCTCTACTTCTTTAGTTAAATAGATAAATTTAAATTCTAACATAAGAAATTCATACAATTATTTTTGAATAAAAAATCCCAAAATCCCGAGTAAGATAAATATTAATAACATGAATACGGAAGAATTAGTAAGGATGTCTAGAAGAAAATAAAAACCAGCAATTGTACTAACCGTTATGATCAAAAAAAATAAATGTCGCAATGATATTCCTCCTAAAAACCTTTATTTGAAAAAGAATGAAGGTTTAATTTACTATTTTGCTAGTAAAAAACTTGAATTTTGAGAGACCATGAACTTCGTCAACTAGTATGATCCATTTCAAAATCAAAAATAGTATGCCTCTTCTCTATTAATTTTACATAAACTTCGAATTAAAAACAGAATATTTATAATTATTATTCTACTTTTAAAGAATATTGTCTATTAACAGTTAAATACTAGATAACCCATTTCTAGTTGTACGGATTTCCTTTTCAATTTGCAATTCATTACTCTATTTACATACGCTGAATTTGTTTAGGTATTATGTTTTTTTAACAAGGAAATGAACCATTCAAAGCAAGGAGATTTGTCCATTAACCAGTTGAGAATGGACAAAACAATTTAATAGAAAAGAAGACTTGTCCATTACCCCGCGATAATACACAAAACGAATATTCTCCAAAGTAAAAAGCCTATTTTTCAAATGGTTACCGAGATATTAGGAGTTTTTATTATTTATTTGTTCATTCAACTCTAATTTCACAACTAAATCAAAGTGTAATATAACTTCAAAACAAACGTTTATGTTTGCGAGATTTAGGAAACATTTAACAAAATGCAGATTTTGTCATTTTATTATACAGAAATCAATACTATAGATTAACAAACAATCAACATCATGCATCTAAGTCCACACCATTTGAACGACTTGAATTAATCGTCGCAAAAAATCGTAATGGTAGCACAGGTGTTGCCTATGCAGCATATAACAAAGCAACGGGAGAGATTGTGGGGTTACAGTATGGGGAAGGTTCAACCAAAGCAGCAAACCGTTGAAGATTTGTTTTACGATGCAAGGGATTATGATATGTCTTATATGGCTCATTTTATTTACTTCTGTCTTCTAAAGGGGAAAGTGTTACACAATGATTATGCGGATAAGTTATCTGAAGTGGGCCTGACGGATGAAGAATTTAGAGAGTTTGAAGGAATGTATAAAACGAATATATTAAATATTACGCCTATTAAACTATTTGCCATTAAACAAAGAAATGAGAACTATATCTTCTATTTTGGTGCAAAGGCTGGAGAAGTCATCGCTCTTCACGAACAAAGATGCCAGGAGAAGGTAAACAAGATTACAAACTGTCATAATCAGATGATCGACAAATCAATCTATTGTACAGAAACAGGAACAACCAAAACATTTCGTCAAATGATGAAGGAGTATAAGGTATTTCCTTGTTATGTGTGTGAAATACAAAGGCAATAGGTGATGACATAGTAGGGCGCAGATCCAACAAGGATTTGTGCTTTTTTTGTCGAACAAATATAGAACATGAAGGTTTAAATAGTTTGGATGTATTATTGGAAAATTTTAGCCACCTCAATTGAGTCTTTTATATCTTTTGAAATTTTTATAAAGTTAGATTTCTAGAGTGGATTTTATTTCCTTTAAAATGTTCGGTAAAGTTACGTGAAAAAATAGGGAATATTTAAGGTTTTGGCATGAAGAAATGTATGAAGAGTAATAAATGTCGGTTTATAGCTATTGTGGTGTCGAATTTTTGTAAACCGTGTTGACGAATTAAAGGAGAATACTGAATTTATCCGGCCAATACCCAGCAAAAAAGAACAATTTCTTCCGCACGAACAAACATGATTAACAAAAGAGGATGTGAGCACTATGAAACGTAAGCCAGTGTACGTTGAAATAGAGATTGATACCGATATGGAAAGGTTATGGGAAGCTACTCAAACCCCAAACATGCATGAACAATGGGATCTTCGTTTTTCTTCTATTACCTATTTGCCAAAGAATGACAATGAGCCGCAACATTTTACATATACGCGAAGTCTTGCACTTGGAAAGAAAATAGAAGGGTGGGGCATTTCCACTGGAAGTCATGAAGGAAAGCAAGGCGAGCGAACGTCAGCATTGCATTTTGGAACGGATGATGTGATATCACCTATTAAAGAAGGCGGAGGATATTGGAAGTACATACCGAATGGAAAGTCTATTACGTTTTTAACACAGTATGACTATGATGCGAATTTTGGCAAATTCGGTCGCTTATTAGATCAATTGTTGTTTCGTCCAATAATCGGTTGGGGAACCGCACTCAGTTTTGATGTATTAAGAAGATGGTTGGAAAAGGGGGAACCCCCATACGTTCAGTATTTTAGATTCTTTATTAGTTGGTTCATCACTTTTCTATTTAGTTTTGTTTGGATTTATCATGGACTCATACCAAAAATCCTCTTCACTCATAAGGATGAACTTTCGATGGTGAAGAGTTTAGCACCTATCTCATCAGAAACTACATATTGGATTGTGATCTTTACTGGAGTCATAGAGGTAGTTTTCGGAATTTTCTGGTTGTTTTATAAAAAGAAAAGGCATCTATTTATATTACAGCTTATTGTTTTTCCTTTTCTTACTTTAATGGCCATCATTGCTCAACCAAGTGTATTAACTCACCCATTTAACCCACTGACCTTTAATCTATGTCTTTTGTTTCTCTCGTTAGTAGGGTTTTTGATTAGTAAGGATGTGCCAACAGCAACTACTTGTAAGAGAAAGAGATGAAGAGATGTCAATTTATAAAAAAGTTTTAGTTCAACAGTTTGATCAATTGCACCCTATGTTACAAAAGAGGTACGAATTTACCACTGGTGCACCATTAAAGGCAACTGGAATCATGAAGTTCATAAAAGGTGGACCAAAAGTGCTCTATCCATTATTTTGGCTTGGTACAAAATGTAAGCTACTATTTCCAGAGCATGGGGTGAACATCCCTTTTAAAATAACGAATACACCCAAAATTGGCCCAAATGGAGAAGAACAAATCCATTGGGAAAGAATATTTTACTTTGGGAAGAAAAGAAGATACTTTAATGCATTGATGAGTTTTGACTCTGAGCGAAATGTGATTAAAGACTATTTAGGGGAGCCGAGTTACCTTTATTCCGATTTAGTTTTTCACGTATCTACCGACGGAGCTTTAAAAATTACATCTAAGAAACAAAGGCTGGTCTTAGGAAAAGTTGAAATCCCACTTCCTAAACTATTTCAGGGATTAGCAACGGTTACTGAAAAATATTGTGAAGAGAAAGGTGTTTACCAAATTACAGTGGATGTACGAAATCCATTAATTGGCCAACTTTTCGCCTATAAAGGAGAGTTTAAACCAAATGATATGGAATAAACGAACACTAATTTTCGTGATTTTGTTTTTCAATGCTGTTGTTCTTGGACAAGTTCCACCTTATCTATTGATGCTGACGGTGGCGCAAATTGTTTATGTTCCAATCATCCTACAATTGATTGTGAAAAAGGAAGATTGGTTTAGCCGATATTATATCTATTTTTCCACACCGGCATATCTTTCTGTGGTTCTATTACATATTACGAATCCCTCCGGCTGGGATGCGTTGCTTGCAGCGATTTATTTTATTTATACGTGTGTAGTTGCATTTTATGGAATAAGTAGATTCTTGAATAGGGGATTTGTACATTTTGAGGAATTCTCCATTGATATAGCACTCGTATTTTTATCGATTGGAGGCATGTGGTACTTTGCACACATCACCAATATTGATACAGGGTTTTCTCCAATGATTACATGGTTGACGGCGATTCATTTTCATTACGCTGCTTTCATACTTCCTGTTTTTGTAGGATTGCTTGGTAGGATTTATAAGCCGCGATTGTATCCTATTGCAGCAGGTATTCTACTAATTTCTCTAATTTTATTAGCTATTGGAATTACTTTTTCAGTGTGGATTGAGTGGGTTTCGGTTGTGTTTTATATGATTGGGATTTACTTGATTATTTACATGACATGGCGTGCGCCGTTTGCACACCGTCTACAAAAATTCCTAGTTCTTTTATCATTTGGCGCTTTAGGTGTGACCATTTTATTTTCATTTCTTTATGCCTTTGGTCGATTGTCAAACGCATTCACTGTAACAATCGATTTTATGTTGCTATTTCATGGATTCTTAAATTGTGTAGTATTCGCTTTAAGCGGCTTAATCGGTTGGTCTATTTCCGTACCGCATGAAAAGAAGAAAGATTGGACATTTCCGATTAGTCAAATTCGAGGAAATCTTGTGATTGGTGAAAAGATACTTCCTAGAATTAAGGAGCAGGGCAATCTACGTTCGTATAAAGGATTAGTGGATGAAATGGCAATTTATGAACCAGATGACAATCTACATAGGCTCGCACCAGCAATTCGTGATTTCTATGAAAATACGCTTCATTATGAGTTATTTGCGGAGGTTCATTGGAGAGCCTGGTTTAAACCTTTAGCAGCTGTCTATCGTCTGATTAGCTCAATTGTGCAACAAATCAATTTACCACTTTCAAGTAAACGGATTAAAATGACTGGGGATATCATGGGGGTTAATGAGGAGTTGGACGGAAGA
>DATMFE010000216.1:0-2369 GCA_035556295.1 Ureibacillus sp. | reverse complement strand
CTGCTTTTTTTATGTGGGAGTACATTCTAAACCTAATGTTTACGAGACATTTTAGGACAATTCTTTAATACTTTGTCTTGTAAATCATATTTACTAGACAACTTCATGAAGATTTTTGATTCTTTGTCAAGTAAATCAAGTTTACTAGACAACTTCATAAAGATTTTTGATTTTTTGTCAAGTAAATCAAGCTTATTAGACAACTTCATGAAGATTTTTAGTCAAGCCCTTAATATTGTGTAAATTACTTATACGAATGTTTTCAACCGTTTTTTATAAATCTATTGGGAATACAAAACACATCCCTAACATTTTTTCGGCCTTAACTTTCGTGGGTTTATTACTCCATACTCAGTGAAGGCTGTCAAAGGCTCTTCTCACTTTGATAGCCTTCACTGAGTATGGAATGATCCCAGAAATGGAAGTTAAGAACGAAATTAATACTTATCTAGCTAGGGATTTTCTTTTGTTATAATTTGTTTCCTGATATTCCATTAGCACTGCTCCTGCTAACCTAAATGCAGATTGCGTATTAGGAAAAATCCGTATTACAGTTTCTCTTCTTCTTACTTCCTGGTTTAAGCGTTCAAGTGAATTTGTACTTCTAATGTGTTTACGAATTCTTTCAGGAAAGTTCATATATTGAATGGTATCTTCGAAACCTTCATCTAAGGTCATAAGTGCTTTTTCATATTTTGGGTTATCACTAAATTGTTCCATTAATTCACCTTTAAATTTACGAATATCCTCAATCGTTAAAGCTCTAAATACGCGCTTGATCATCGAACGTATTTCAGTGGAATCCTTTTTAGGAAGCTTATCCATGATGTTACGTAAAAAGTGCACACTACATCTTTGCCAAGCTGTCCCAATAAATTCACGCTGAATTGCTTTTTGTAATCCCTGATGAGCATCTGAAATCACTAATTTTGGAGATTGTAATCCACGGGATTTAAGGTGTTGGATAAATCGACTCCAACTTTCATAACTTTCAGCGTGATCCACACTTAGGCCAAGTATTTCTCGTTGATTGTTTTCAGTAATTGCAGTTGCAATATAAATAGCTTTAGAGACAACACTCTGATGCTCACGAACTTTAATATACATTGCATCTACAAAAACATAAGGATAATAAGTTGTGTTTAAAGGCCTATTGGCCCAATCGTTAATAACTGGATCCAACTTAGATGTAAGTGAAGAAACAAACGACTTTGAAACTTCTTCTCCACATAATTGCTTTACGACATTAGTAACTTTTCTAGTGGATACACCATTTACAACCATTTCTAACATAGACATTACAAGTGCTTGATCACAACGTGCATACTTTTCAAAGATGGTAGTAGAGAATTCCCCACTACGAGTTCTAGGAACCTTTAATGTTAACTTTCCAATACTCATTATTAGTTCTCGTTCATAATATCCATTACGATAATCACGGCGTTCTGAAGAACGCTCATAAGCAGCTACATTTAAATACTCGTTACGTTCTTTTTCCATGAATTCATTAAGAACTAGTACAATTGCAGATTTAATCACGGCATCAATATTTGAATTTAAAATTGAATCTTTTAAAACATCCATGTCTAAGTTAAACTGTAGTTGAGTCATATATTACTTCCTCTTTTCTGATGTATTTCGTGGTTGAAAACATTCTATCAAAAAAGGAGTAATTATGACTCTTTTTCTTTTTACACAATTATATGGACTTAATCAAATAAGCGTAAAAACTACTGTTAATTGCTCAAAATCAGATGAATATCATTGATTTTAATCAAATAAAAGTAAAATTTACCGTTATTTTCTGTAAAATAGATAGCTCCCTTAAAATAAGCGTAAAAACTACTGTTAATTGCTCAAAATCAGATGAATTTCATTGATTTTAATCAAATAAGAGTAAAAATTACCGTTATTTTCTGTAAAATAGATAGCTCCCTTAAAATAAGCGTAAAAACTACTGTTAATTGCTCAAAATCTAAGCGTAAAAACTACTCTTCCTCTTATGTCCCAGCCTCTTAATTCTGAACGCAGCTCCAACTTAAACCCGCTCGTACCCCTTCTCCTCCAGCAACCTCATCAAATAGCTACAAGCTAATTTAACCGCGCGTAGTCGATTCGTGTTACGCATGCCGGAAAGTTCAAGTTTACGCGTAACTGGTTCATCATCACCAATGGCAAAGCCAATCCAAATCGTACCGGCTGGTTGGCCATCGTGTGGGCCAGGACCTGCAGCACCTGTTAATCCAATACCGACATCAGTGCCCATAATTTTACGAACATTGGCCGCCATGCTAGCCGCGCATTCGCTACTCACAATCCCGTGTTCTGCCAACAACGCTTGGTCAATCCCTAATTGATTAACCTTCGCT
>DATMFE010000215.1:0-18250 GCA_035556295.1 Ureibacillus sp. | reverse complement strand
AGTGAAGGAAATTAAAGTAGCAGAAAATAGTGGTCAGGCAAATAAGTTTATTGAAGAGTTTTTTGCTAACGGGTTTAGTAAAAACGAAATTTATTTATTGACCTATAATAAAGAGCGCTCGGAATATTTAACAAATACAACAAATACAAAAGAATATCGAGCTTCTGAACAAGGAGTTTTTGAATCTGCAGTTAATAAGTTATTTTCTCGTGAAGATGAACTTCATTCTAAAATGGCCTCGTTAGGTTTAACCCAAGAAGAAGCTAAACAGTGTGTCGGTGAAATGAAACAAGAACGTATAATCATTATTGCAAAAAAAGATATGTAATGGTTTTTCCTGGGAATAACTTTCGAAGAAACTAACTGATCGAGAACTATTAGTAAATCATACTAGCATGTTGCTTTATATATAATATTTGTTCTTCTGTACAAAGGGTTTATGAATAGGAAAGATACTGAACGAAAAGTATATTACTAGAGTCGTTTACTACTCTCATATGGAGGTGAAAGGATAATGATTCAATTTTTTGGTATCCACATAGGGACGTTATACTTTCCTACAAGTATCCTTCTAATTACTTTATTAGTTTTAGTAGGTTTTATTATCTATTTTCTTAGTAGAAGAAAAAGAAATAGAGATCAAACGATTCATTCAAATGAGAATAGGGTAAAGGGCAAAAGAGGAAAAGATAAAACTCTGTAAATGATCTAAAAGAAGAATTAATATATTTCGTCATCAAAAAGAATTTCAGTTTGAAGTGAAAGTAAATCATTCTCACCTTACAGTTCCTGATAAGCCTTACACCATATTTAAACCTTGAGAAGGTATGATTTAAATAAATGCAGAGAGGGCCCTTGAATTCATTTCCAAGGGCTGTTTTTATTTGTATTCTGTAAAGGACAGACGACCTTTTAATCTTCTATTTTCTTACTATTTCTTATTTATAACTTCAAAAGAAACTTTATTATCATTTTTTAAGATCTTAAACAAGCAATTGAACCCTTGATAAATTTGAAATAGTAGTCTAACCTTCATATTAAGGAGTGAAAATTATGAATGAAAACATTTCGGGTATTGATTATCAAGAAGTCATTGAATATGCGTTAGATCCACTCATTATTCATTCAAATCATAAGATTATATATGTTAACCACGCAGCTGAACATTTTTTTAGAGGAAAAAGGGAAGATATCATAGGTGCCAGTCCTTTAGATATATTTCAAGAAACATCTAAAGCAGCAATAAGGAAAAGAATCCAATCTGCTTATGAACGTCCAGCAGAGCTTATTGAGGAAACCATATTTAGATTGGACGGGACAACTGTTAATGTTGAATTATATTGTCATCCCTTGCTGCTGGGAGATAAAAAAGTAATCCAAACCTATGTGAGAGATATTACGGTAAAAAAAGAGAGTGAAACAAGACAAAAAGAAATAATAAAGCAAATAAATGAACTGTCTACAACCCTTGTTCCTCTTTTAGAGGGAATCGCTGTACTTCCCTTAGTAGGATCCATAGATGAGCAAAGAGCAAACCAACTTTTAATGGCTGTTCCAGTAAAAGTGCAGACGCAAAATATAAATTGTTTAATTATAGATTTTTCCGGTATTTATACATTGAATTCAATTGTAACGGAGCATCTTTTTAAAATTAATAGAGTTATGTCACTACTTGGAGTGCAATGTATCTTAACAGGATTAAGGCCAGAATTATCTCGCTCTGCTGTACAGCTAGGTATTAATTTAGATTCTACCCGGACAATGGCTACTGTAAAAAACGCACTTCATTTTTTAGGAATTACTTCTAGTAAATAACCTGTAAAATGAAAATAACTAAAGTAACTTCTACGTTTTTAAAGATACATATGATATGAATCTTTAGATGGTGCTACTTTCAGAGGAAGTTTCTTATTAAAGAAATAGTGGCATCGTCTTTATGGTTTCGTGCTGTTTTAAATATTTTTAGATGGTTTTTTAAAATTAGATTTGTATCTTGTATACATTAGAAAAACAAAAGAAACTCCTGAACATATACCAGGAGTTTCTTTTGTTTAAAATAACATATTGTGCAATCGCACGTTTGTTAAATAAAAGATAGAAGAATCATTGAATCGCTTTCTTCAGTTTAAGATCTTGTATAAAGCTTCAGAAGCGTTATCTATATCATAATCGTTATAATTTAAGGTTTTTTGATCCGTAAGTGTAGTGATTTGAAAAATCTTAGATGTTTTACAATACGACAGTTCCAGTACTTGAGGAATGGTATGAGTAATAGCACTATCCTCATATTGAATCAGAGTATAAAGCGTCTTTTTTATTTCAAGTATATTCATAAAAGTACCTCTTTCCATTATAAGGAAACCCAGGGTACAAAGAGACCATATAATTTTAATTTATGTTCTTTCTCTATTGTAACATATGAACGTATAGAAAAATACCTGTCGAGAACAGACAGTATGGTAACTGCAATTGTAAATTCTATGCACTTCTAATTTTGCTAGCTGGTCAGTTAAAAAGGTGACCATTAACAGAACATGTTCTTCTTATAATAGAATTACCTTGAATAGATTCAGTAATAAAAAAGAGTAGATTATTAATCTACTTTATGGCTTTATAAACAACTGGTGAGGAAAGTTTAATCAATGTAGATGGCTGCCCAAAAGCCATAGATTCATCAATGAATGTTTCAAGAGATTGAACGGAATTAGTTAAAACTTTTACTAAGTAGTTGTATTGACCTGCCAGACGATGACATTCGATAACTTCAGGGTGTTCTTTGCAATATTCTACAAATTGTCTGCAGTTTGTATTGCTGTATAAAATAAAAGCAGTTACAGGTTTGTTAAAATTTTCAGGATTAATTATTGCTCTATATCCATCTATTATATTTTTTTCTTCAAGTTTTTTTACTCTTTCATTAACAGCAGGGGTAGATAAACCAACCAGCTTTCCCAACTGTGTAACGGACAAACGAGCATTCTCTTGTAGATGTAGTAATATATTTTTATCAATTTCATCCATAAAACATACCCCGCTTTAAATTATAAATTAAAATAATAGGTTTTCCGTCAATATTAAAGTTATTACTTAGTAATACAATAAGAAACATATGTAAAAATAGAAATTTATAGAATACAATTTAATTATATCAAAAGGAGGGATTTAATGGCTTTAGAAATGAGAAATACATGCGAAAAGTGCAATAAGAAACTCCATAATAGCTCTGTTGCTTATATCTGTACACATGAATGTACATTTTGTGATAAATGTAGTGAAAACGAGATGTATATTTGTCCTAACTGTGGAGGAGAACTAGTTAAAAGACCAAGGGGTAAAGAACATTCGTTAAGTTGCTCACTGAGCTTGTCATGAATTTAGATGCAACACTACATAGATAGTGCAGTCAAAACAGCTACTATCAATGAGGTGGGCATTCAACAGCGAGCCGCAACAGGTTTAAGTACGGAACAAATTATAAAGCATCATAGTGAAAGTTTACATGGTCATTGCAATGTTGCACACTTTCAATTGTCAGAAATGCAGAAGAAGACTTGCTTCGTCTGACATATTATTCTTATAGGTAATTAATTGCACGAAGACAAAGATTTTTAGAGTACTGAAAATCGAATTCAGTAATCAATTGATTTATAGATAAAACAAAAGGTAATAGCACATAACTAAAACAAAGCCCTAAAAGTGTCTAATCGACGATTCTTAGGGCTTTGTTTCTGCCAATCATTGGGGCTCAATCGGTTTTTATTAAGCAGGAAAGCCTCCTGTTGGCGGTGGCCATGCTCCGTTTAACCTTCTCATAATGACAATTTCACCTAGATGATAGCTGTTGTGAGAAGCAATATTACGCAGTAATCCCCCTGGGGTTTCACTTGGCCAAGCATCCAGAGGTTCTTCGATTGCTAATGTATCAGCTAAGTGACAAGCTTCGTCAATTCCATCACAAAAATGCTGGATTGTCTTTTTCCATTCTTCCTCATCAACCGGAGCAGGGTGTTCAGGCCAGCTTTTACTTGCACTTTTCGGTCTTTCAGGGTTTTCTCCTTTAGCAAGGGCAAGTAAAAAGTCTTGCCAATAGCTCATATGCTTCACTAATTGATAAATAGAATAAGGTAATTCTTCTTGTTTATGTGAAGCAAGCTCCATATTAATATCAGTTATTGCGTTAATCGTCGGAAGATGGCCTCTTTCACCTCGCAGTGATTTGATAAGCGCATTACGAAATGCTGTATTCGTTTGTGTCATGTTTTTTCAGCCTTTCTTTTTCAAAGTATTAAGCTTGTAACAGTCTAACACAAATCAGTTTAATATATGTACTTCTGTGATTAACGACTTACTATAACAAAGCCACTAAAATAAATAGTATCAATCACAATTTTTTGTTTGTAAGTCACCTTTATATGAAGAAATATGGTTTAATATAAAATATATAGAAATAAGTAGAAAAAGGTACCCTTTATGGAAAGTGAAAAAGATTATGTGATTTTGAGAAAGACGATAACAACTCTTTCTACAAGCTTTATTTTAGCTTACCTTTTGACAATAACAGGTCTGGTTCAACAGCTAACTGACGGAGAAGAACTATCGTATCATACTGGAAATGACATGGCAGGGTGGTTCCTTGTATATCTTTTTTATGTAGGGGCAGTTATTGCTGTATACGGAAATTTTGTCTCAGTTATACTGGACGCTATTCGAAAGAAATGGCTTCCCAACATGAGATGGCTATTTGTCTTCTTCCACGGCATATTAGGCTTAATTAACGGCTTGTTTTTTCAAGATACATATTTGGCTTATTACGGGATGGCAGCTGCTATGTTATATGCATGTATAGATGTGTGGATAGAAAGAAGAATTGACAGGGAAAAAAGTACAAAAGTATTGCTAATTATACCTCTTATTCTTTTACTTCTCAGTTGGAGTATACTAGAAGCAATATCACCTAGTCTTCCGCCATTTACGAAAGAAGATGCTATAGAGTTTGCGACAAGTGGTGAAGGAACGGATATTGATCTATTTCCTGATAAAGCGGGAACGTGGAAAGGAACGTTTGAGGGATATCACGTTCAAAGAAGCACCCGTGCTAAAAAGTTAAATAAAGAGTTATACCTTGTGACCTTTGAAGAAAACTGGACCAACGGGAAACGAAAAGGACACTATGTAATGTCTTATAAAGTAAATCGCAGCAGTGTCTCAGGGTATGGCGGAAGTGGTACAACACCTCCTTATTATGAAAAGGTATTAGAACAATAAAATAGTAAAAATTAAGTTTATGAATAAAGGAGCTTTGATCTATGTCTAAAATTTCCCTAGCAGAGGCTGTGAAATTGAAAAGTGTATTATCAAAACGAATACACGAATTAGAAGAAGAGATGGATCGTGTTGCATTTGTAGAGATTGAAAAAGGGGAGAAGATTCCTCCTCAGGCTCGATCACTATCTGATGTTGAACAGGATTTAGAGGACATTCGAAAGGATTTGCGTCTACTTGATAAATTAATGTATCAGGCCAATATCCAAAATAATATTACTTATAATGAACACAAACTAACAATTGTAGAAGCGATTGAATATGCCACTCAATTACGTGCTAAAGCAAGAAAATACAAAGAGTTTGGATCATCTAAAGAAGAATATCCCTACTATGGAGAAGGGGTATCCATTATTAAAGTGGCTACATTTGATCCTGAAGAATATCGTCTAAGAGGGCTAGAGGTTGAAAAGAAAGCAAATAGATTATCAAATTTAATTAACGCTAAAAACTATCAAATAGAGTTAGAGTTTGATGGAGATAAATATTTTTAACCCTTGAAGAGGTGAGACTCCCTTCAAGGCATAGAAGGAGAATGTTTAGTGTACTCAAAGTACTATTGTGATGGCAAGTGATAAAACCAATAATCCAATGACCCATTACACTGTTACTATTTACCAATAACCAACTATAGCAATGGACGGTCGATGACCAATACCTCCTTGTTTTTAACTCCTTCTATGGTGCCCTTACTTGTAAGTTAAGTAAGGGCCTTATTTATCTTATTTTTATTAGAAAGCTTTCAGTATAATAACACCTGTAATAATAAGAGTAACCGAGATAATCTTTCTTTTGTTTTTTGATTCCTTAAATATATAAATACCTAACAGCGTTGTACTAACAATCGTCAGCCCTGCCCATATAGCAAAAACGATTCCAATTTCAAAATAGTGCGTCGTTAGAGAAATAAAATAAATACAAGCAATGAAGAGTAGAAATGCGCCTATCGTGGGAACAGTTTGTCTAAGGCCTTTAGATAGTTTTACACACATTTGGCCTGCAATGCCTAAAACTAAGCCCATCGTTAAAAATACGTATCCCATTACGCTGTCCTTCTTTCTTTAGAGCTCCCTTTAATGTTAAGAGAAACTGCACCGATTATAATAAGAGAAACTCCTAAAATTTTAGATAAAGAAATAGTTTCATCAAAAAAGATAATACCTGTGACAACAACAAGTACAGTTGCTCCTCCTGCATACAAAGCACTTGCTACTCCTACTTCACCTTTGGCGTTAATTAGCATATAAGCAGCAATTGAAGAACAATAAAATAGTATGGCGAGAACAGTAGGAACAAAGTTTGTGAATCCATTTGTAAGATTAAGAAAAAATACTGCGATTACCTCCAAGATGATGGCAAGAAACAATAGTAAATAAAACAATCAGATCTCCTCCTTTCAGTCACCTCATTTTAAGAACTTTACGTAATTGCTACTAAATAATTGCAATAGCACTCGGATGTCATTATTTTATCTAGAGCTTGATATCTTGTAAAATAATGATAAATGATTATAGATATCACTATTATTAATACCTAAATGAATGTAAGTGGAAAGGAGGATGTTTATGGAAGTAGAAGATATACGCATATTTATGGCTGTAGCAGAATACGGCAGTGTAAGCCTTGCCGCTGATAAGCTAGGCTATGTCCAACCAAATGTAACAGCACGTATTCGGTCTCTTGAACGAAAAATTGGACACCCATTGTTTCATCGTCACAGACGAGGAATGACATTAAATGTAGAAGGTCGAAAACTTTTAACATATGGAGAACAAATGATGCGGCTGATGGATGAAATACAGAAAGCATTTCAAGATGAGCGTAACCTTGTTGGATCATTATGTATTGGATTAGTTGAAACGGTAGTAGGGTTTCCTGAAATCATTTCTTCCTATCATAATAAGCACAAAAATGTGGATATTTCTCTAGTGTCAGGAGTAAGTACACAATTAATAGAGAAAGTTCTTAAGTTTCAGTTAGACGGGGCATTTGTAGCAGAACCAGTAAATGTGTCAACGCTTGATCAAATTCCAGCTTTTGATGAAGAAATTGTACTTGTATGCAGTGCAAATGAAAAAGGGAAGAAGCAGATTCAGTCTGCCAAAGAGTTGCTGCACTTACCATTCATTTTATTTAATGAAGGCTGCCAATATAGAGAAAGACTACAGCAGTGGTTAAAAGACGAACAAATAGTATCACCAAAAATCATGGAATTTGCTACACTTGAAACGATTATGGGGACAGTAGTTTCTGGTCTTGGTGTGACACTTATAGCCCGGTCATTAGCGGAAAGATATGAGCGGGAAGGGTTAGTACAACTCTTTTCAATACCTGAGCCTTACAGAAACCTCAGGATTGTGTATGTTCGTCGCTCCGACTCCTATCTAGGAGTAACTGAGGGTGAATTTATAAAGACAATCAGCGAAGTAAGAGAAGGGAAAAAGCAGAAATAAACAGACGGTTTTTTCATACAGAGCTTTTTTATTTACCCTATGTTTAATATGAATGCACCAAGTGTTAACTAGAAAGGTAAAAGTGAGTTTTTTAGCTCACTTTTTATATGGCATAAATCATAAATGCTTTTAAAGGAGCCAGCACAGTGAAAATAGAGGACCAAAAATTTGCAGAACGAGTACTGAAACACTTACTTATTGGCAGTCAAATAGACGGCCTGAAATTTGGGATTAATAGTTCTACAACTCTATTGTATTTTACTAATTATAATAGAAAAGATGACGGTGATTTTGTTTTAAACATCGAAACAAATTGGACTGTATATCCTGAAGCCTGTGATACATACCCATCATCAGAGGGTGAAGTGCCCTTTAATACAGAAGAGCAACATTTTAAGCATATTTGGGATATTAGGAGACAAAAAGTAGTAAACGTTCAGCTAGATACTGTATCGCCTCATCTTATCATTTCTCTAGAATCGGGGAGAGTTTTATTTGTGAATGGCTACGATCCTACCTACGAATGCTGGCAATTAGGAGACCCTTTTGGAGGAGTTGATTGGCTTTTAGTTGCAACTCCGGGCGGTGACATAGCTATTTGGTGTCCTAGTGAATTTGAATGAGCGTTATGTTAACTATTCTTGTATATAGTGTACAAAAAAATCACTTAGGAAAATGGTAAAACATATGGAGGAAACATGCATGAATACTATCTTAGAGAGCTTTTATGATTTAAAGGAAATAGTAAGTTCTTTTAATAATCTCCATGAGAAGTACAATTGGTTGTTGAGTGATTTAGATGGATCTTTTCCAGATAAGTATCTTCATTACTTTACAGACTACAGAATTTACAACAACAGAACGAACACTAGTACATACTGGATTACAGGTGAAAAGCTCACGGAGCTTGCTAATAAAGAGGATATCTATTTTATATGGGGAGTTTTCTCAGCCTTTGATAAGAAAGAAATTATAAATTTAGATGTGCTTAAAGAAGAGCCTTATGCTGATGGTAATCCGGATTTTTGGATTGAAGCACCAATAATTCAGCACCCTAAAGCAATTATAGAATTAGTTTTTTGGGACTCATCTTTAATTTTACTTCTGAGCAAGGACGAAGAAATATCTAGGTATTTTAGAAACAAGTTTGCAAAATGGAAAGACCTAGAGGAGTACAATAACGAGTAGTCTTATAACTTATATATACTATAAAAGAAAAAACATCTATCGGAACTATCCTCAGGAAACAGCCACGGTTAAATGGATAAATGACGAAACAGTTGAAATCAGTGACCATACATTAAACGTTAAACAAGATACATTTAATGCTAATGATCGGAGTAACTAAATACTATTTTTAAACAATTAAGAGCTTTTGGTATTAATTATTTAAAAACGGGCTTAATAAACAAGCAAAGCTGAAGCATCAAGCTACACTTATTTACTGTTGCTAAAATCGTTTCCTAGCGTTCGTCTAGAAAACAGCAGAGTAGACATTATTTACATGTAAAAGAATAAACATTGGTAATTGGATTATGTATTCAAAAGGGGGAGAACGGAAGAGGCAGCTGAATATGCTTTACATATTCAATGTTCTTGGCGTATTGCCAAAGGTAATAAAATTGAAGATATAAACGAACACACGATTGTAGAAAGAGTTGACTCGGACGAAGTAGGAGGGCTAAAGATTTTTTTACCTCAAGGTTATTTATTAGAGGTGTTTCCAGATACGTCAGAAGACGATGAATACAGCGAGTTCTCGAGACTTTTCAAACGGAAGGAAGACAGCTCTCACTTTGTTGTCACAGGAAATGGTCTTAAAAACGAGTAATCCTATAATTAAAGAAATGAAAAAAGCACAAACCCGTTGGAAACGAACGTTTTTGTGCTTTTTTCTTATTTTATAGTGAGTTACATATAATCATAAGCGGAATCATCAAAATAGAGCCAGTGATAATATTCAACCTGCGGATCTGTCATCTTCGAAACTTCTTCTTCATTGAATTTTTGATACTCAACTAATTTCTGCACTTTAGAATTTCTTTCCACTTGGCTCATTTTAAATCCTCCTTATAGTTTGAGAAGTAACAATGTATTTAAATGTAGAAAGCGTTTTCTTTTTCTTGTTTTTATTATATATCTCAATATGAGATTAAAACAATATCAATTATAGATGATTTTTCAAAAAACAATATAGAAATGGTATCATGGCGTCGGATAGGGACAACAAGGCTTCTGCAACCGAAATTAAATAATAGGTGATTCCCAATGGCAAGGCTAAAAATTTTTTGTTAGTATCGTTGCTTAATCCCTAAAAAACATTATGATAACTAGCTCTATAAATTAGAAATAAAGCTAACTGTGTTAAGCTAGCTTTATATTTTTATGCTGTTTTCCAGAGCTGTAAATTTTCAACTATCGTTCACTTTGTTATAAAAACTCTTTAACATTTTCATCATGTTACGCCCTGAAGTTCTTGACATCTGATTATTATCTTCATCATCATGAGAACTCAGGTACCAACTTCCTTTGTTATCTTCATTTAATCTATATACCTTATTCGTTCTACTATCTGTATAAAAGTTTCCATCCTTCAGTCTCACACAATCCCCCCTCTACCAAGTGTCTATCCTGTATTATGCCCAAGATATCAATTTTATGAAAAAATTCATATACACAAAAACAGCAGATTTCTTAATACGCTTATTATTTTGTAAGTAATATACACAGGCGCAAAAAAGGATAAGAGCTATGAGTGAGAAAATATTTAGTGATGGAGAAATAGTAAATAGAAGAGTATGGAATGAATTAGTGACAATTTTAAAAAGTCATTATGTAAAAAAACACGAACTATAATTATTGATGAATAAGTGTTGATATAAAAATCTTTTTAAGTAAAAACAGACTCTGAAAATAGAGTCTGTTTTTTAGTATGGTTTCTTATGCTTTATTTACGTTTGTCGCTTGTGGTCCACGTTGTCCCTCTTCGATATCAAAAGTCACTTCTTGCCCTTCATCCAAGGATTTAAAGCCTTCACCTTGAATAGCTGAGAAGTGAACAAATACATCTTCTCCACCTTCGCGCTCAATAAATCCAAAACCTTTGTCAGCATTAAACCATTTCACTTTACCATGTTCCATTTTTTGTTGCCTCCTAAAATGTAGAAAATAAACCAGATTATCATTAAATCTAGCTTATTTATATATTATCCCAATGGAGACATCTTAAACTTAAATTAATTTGATCTTTTTAACTTTCTTTATCATCACTCATTCCATTAAAATGTAACAAGTGTATGACTATAACATCATAGTGAGGTTCTCGTGCAAAAACTTCAAATAAACATGGAAATGATAGAAGTCGAGTATTAGCCACTGTTCACCCAATCATTAAGGGCATTGCATTCATAAATATGAACCTCAATTAGATACGAGAGCATAATGGGAGCTGTCTGTCCAAAAGAAAGGGAAGTTCACTCAAAAAATTTTTGAATAGTGGTGTAAAAATACATTCGATTAGATAGAAATCTATATACCTTTTTCATATAAATACAACCTTCGCACTAGAATCAATAAACTTGTTTCCAAATAAAAAATGACGCCGTTGGAGGCGCCATTTTTTATAGGATAGAGAAGGACACACCCTATGCACCTATGCACGGGCGGTACTCTTAACACATCGTCTTGATTTAATAATACCCAGCGTTTAAATTTACTAAACCTTTGGTTATGATGCTTTATGCAGAATATCTACGTTTACCTATTAAAATTATTTATTAAATTTCTTTGGAAACTGCTTCACAACTCCCGCAGATATAGTATCTGCCATTAAGATAATATGTGATACTCCTTCATCAATTGCAACGATTCTCGCCTCCCAATCTCTTTCTAAGCTTGCAGATAAATCATTTGTCACTAATTTTAAATGCATATACAGTAATTTTTTCAAATCTTCATTTTTTAAATAAGGGTTGGCCTGGCTAAGGAACGCTGCTATATCATCAGCATTTCTATACCATTCTTGGTTTAATTGATTCACCAAGGCTTTCTTTCCCGTTTTAGCCGCATCTACAATCTTGCCAGCAATCACAATATGTTCCTTGAGCAAATCCGTAAGTTTATTCCCAGCTTTTTCTCCGTATATCGGCTTCACAGCATTCCCGATATCTTCTTGATTTTTTAATAACCTTGTCAACACTTGTTTTTGGTCTTCTGATCCTGCTGTTGTTGCACTTGTAATATAATTGCTTGTCCACAGTACATGATCCATCCAAAGTCTTCTGAATTCATTTTCAAACTTTACCTGAGATTGACTAACACGATGTTCTTGTGTTTCAGCACGAGCACTACTTGGTTCAACTAGCATGTTTAGCGAAAATAACAACATAAATCCCATCAATAATAATCTTTTCATAAAAACGCTCCCTCCAATTTAAACGAGTATGCGCCTTATTATTTGTATATGGGATTTTTCACATTCCTCAAAATGTTACATTCTAATAGTGATTTTTTATAGGGTATCTCCATACTTTCAATCAGCCAACATAGAGGAAGGGGGAGAGAGGATACCTTTTTGTAAGGTTAGAGCAGAAAAAATAAAGCTTTTTTTGTTCACTAACAAAGAAACAATCATTGAGGTCTAATTTCCTTCCAAGTTTTTTGACTCATTCAATTATTTATACATTCTCTAAAAAATGTCTTTAACATAAGAACCTAATGGCAACACTATAAACAATAGTTAGTGAATAGGATTTCTTTGCATAAATTTGGGGTTTTTGCGAGCTGAAACTCAAAAAATGAGATAAAGATTAATGAGCTATTCCTTTCACATAAGCTTGTCAGAATACTATCTAGAGAGAGGTCGAACAATATGAAAGTGACGGATACACTTGTTCAATGTTTAGAAAATGAGGGAGTTGAATATATTTTCGGAATACCCGGTAAAGAGACCTTGGACTTTATTGATTCCTTATCCAACTCTAAACAGATTCAATTCGTGAATGTGAGGCATGAGCAAGGAGCTGCTTTTATGGCAGATGTATACGGAAGGTTAACAAACAAAGTAGGGGTATGTTTATCAACATTAGGCCCTGGAGCTACTAATTTATTGACAGGTATATCTAGTGCAAAGCTAGACCATTCTCCTGTTGTTGCTTTAACAGGACAGGCTGCTTTGGGAAGGCAGCATAAAGATTCGCATCAGTATATGGACATTATCAAAATGGTGGAACCGGCAACGAAGTGGGGTGTTCAGATAAAAGATGCACAAACGATTCCTGAGATTATTCGAAAAGCATTTAAAATTGCACAAATGGAAAAGCCAGGACCCGTAGTAGTAGAATTGCCAGAAGACTTAGCAACTCAAATCGTTCCCATTAAACCTATTTCACTTACATCTATACCCGTAAGTATACCTATAATGGAGTCCATTCAGGCTGCCAATACTCTTATTGAGCAGTATGAGAGACCTTTTGTTATTATCGGTAACGGCGCTATTAGACAGGAAGCCGTGGATGAGCTTCAACGATTTATTGAACGCCTTCAATCACCGGTTACCCATAGTTATATGGCTAAAGGTGTACTGTCTAAAGATCATCCACAAAATTTCTTTACGTTTGGATTTAATGAAAAAGATGAAGTGCTCGCAGGCTTAAAGGAAGCTGATCTACTTATTGTAATTGGGTTTGATCTTGTCGAAAGGTTACCCAAAGAATGGAACACAGAAAAAACACCAATTTTACATATAGATACTTTACCGGCAGAAGTAGATGAATATTACCCTATAGAGGTCGAATTGGTTGGAGATATAAAGCAGACTTTACGAGTATTCAATCAGCTTGATATTCCTTCTAAACCATGGATTCCCTCTGGTAATCTCCAGAAACAAATTAAGCAATCTTATCACATTGAAGAGAAAAAGATAGATAGCGATTTGCTGCCTTTGACAATCGAGAATATCTTGCATATTATTGACAAGCTCTCTTCAGAGAAAACAATTGTGATTTCAGATGTGGGAGCTCATAAAGTATCTATAGCCCGAACTTATCAACCTAAAAACCCTAACAGGCTCATTATATCAAATGGTCTAGCTGCCATGGGTATTGCTCTACCAGGCTCAATTGGAGCTAAGTTAGCCTGCCCTAATGATCCAGCTATTTGTATTACTGGAGATGGAGGAGTTTTAATGAATTTTGCTGAAATAGAGACGGCAAAGCGCTTAGGGCTTTCATTCATCATTATTGTTTTAAACGACTCTACATTAAAAATAGAGCAGGAAATGATGAACAAAAAGTTTGGTAAGAGCTATGGAATAACTTTTACAAACCCAGATTTTGTTCAACTGGCAAAAAGCTTTGGAATTAAAGGCGAACAGGCAAATAGTTTAGTTGGATTTGAAAATATAATGAAAAGAGCCTTACAAAGTTTAGATGAGATTGTCCTAATTGACGTTCTTCTAAAAAGCTGATTGCGATTTCTCCATTATTTTAACGAGTTATCTTTGTTAAGGGATTAATTTGTAGATTCACTAGGAAATAAATGTTTTTAATTTTTTGAAATAAGCTAAGCTGAGTTCAACCCAAATCCAACTATAAAGGAAAGTAAATACAAAAATTAAACCAGTAGTAGAAAGAGAAAAATTTTTAGAAATCACGGGACCTAGTACTGGGAATTTGAAACCGTACAATAGGGTAATAATCCCAACAGTTAATAGAGTGGCCCCACTTATAATAATGTACAATCTCTTTTTAAAAAAGTAAAAAGCGGCTCCTATGCCCATTCCCAATATTCCTGTTGTAAAAGGAAAAATAATAAGTTCACTTGGCTGGATAATCAGAAGAAGCAGATTTGTTAGTATATAGGTAATAAACCCTAGAGGGAGCGAAAGTATAAAACAAAAAAGAATGGGTGCAGTAGAGAATGGACTAATAAAAACTCCTATTCCGGGTAAGAAACCTCCTGCTGATTGAAAAAGGGCTGCTAAGCTGGCGAAAAGAGCGCCTGAGACAAGCTGCTTAGTTTTAGATAGTCTATTAAAAAAAAGCTGCGCAGATTTTACTTCACTTGAAAGAGACTTTAAAAAGTACATGAATTTCACCTCGGTTAACTGTTTTTACATTATAAGGGGTTAAAGAGAGATTTAGATCATTGCCTGATATATCAACTCTTACATGTAATATATAAAGAAATTAAGCGGGAGGACTAATAAGTCGCATTTACTTTTAAAGGAATAGGCCATATCCGTTAAGATAAATTTCTTTATCTTTCTAAAGGTATGTACTGTAGCCCATAAAATGAATCTTTTATGGGCTTTATTGATTAAAGGCTTTTTTATTTTCTAGAAAGTTCATTTGTTCATTCCTACAAAATAGCTGGTAAAAAAATTAAGCTATAATTTTTAGGAGAAAATCAATACCCACTCGAATTTTATAAATATAAATCATGGAACAATTTCAAAAACAGTACCTTGATTAAAGTCAGACACTTTCATAGAGCCATAAACTCCTAAATAAAGCTTGGTTTGATCCAGGTTCGTTCCCAAACTAACGTAGTAAGCTGATTGGGAACCAAAATTATAATCAACTTCCACAACACTAAAATCATTTAGCTTACAATCTGTACCTGCTCTGGTATAAGCTAAAACTCCTCTAATTGGGGATTGAGATTCTTTAACCTGTGCAATATCCGTAAACATAACGCTTCCTGTTAAGCTAGAGATTTTATTCCCCATATATGGCTGAACTCCTGTAAGGGAGGTCCCTCCAAATTTATTGGGGCGGGGATCTTTGTGAAAATAACTTGTTAAAGGCTGAATACGTCTCACTGAAGTTTTTACCGCTTCATTGTAATAAGCAATTATTTTCTCATCCAAGGCCGGATTTTCAGAACACCTTTTTATAAACGAAGTCGGAAAATCTCCTTCCCATCCCCGCCAGCCAAGGTTAATAAATCCTTCTTGGCTGGGTTTGGCTCTCATTAAAGAAGCTTGAACAAGTTGAGGAACAGGTATTGGCTTATAATGAACAAATGAAAAAATCGACTCTACTACGTCTTGTCCAACATTTCCCACATATTTGATGTACTGATTATAAAATTTTTGAAATGAAATACCCGTTATATTGCGAACACCCTTAGCAATGAGCGTAAGAGTTTCCTGAATAGGTGAGGGGAGTTCACTAAAACGTGTGACTACGGGTGGATTATGGATAAATGTATTCTTACCTACATCAATTTCAATTATTTTCCCGTAAATTTCTATATCATCCTGACTTAAGTTAAAGGGGTCATAGCCTGATCCACCATCTCCGGTTGTAAAGATAAGTTTTCCAGTTTCAGGTGAAAAGTTTAAGCTGTTGACACCATTATGATTAAAAAATGGTCTTCTTAAGTTAAGTAACGTCCGTCTTTTTTGAGGCTGAGCATTTGGTTGGAAAACCCATTCTTCCACTGTATCAATATGATCATATTTAGTTTCTCTATTTATCCACCTTAAGTTTGAAGTTTTAGGATCACACGGGTTAGGCCTATAATGTTCGGAAAGTGCACCTGGACCTTGTGTTCCAGCTGCTGAGTAATGAAGATAAAACAGACCATTATAATAAAATTCTGGATGAAACGCTAGCCCTAGCAATCCTCGTTCATCATATCCTCCGCGGGAAACACCTGGTTCAGACGTACCTAATTTTATGATTCGTGAGCGAATATCTAAAAAAGTCTGTATAGCTTCGTCTCTTATGTAAAAGATCTCTCCTACTTGGGTTGCAATAAATAAACTTTCAAATGAGTCACCAGGAAGTATAGCTGTTTTCAACACAGTAGGTAAATTTATTTTACTAACAATAGGCCGTAAACTAACCTTAGCTTTTATCAACTAACTTGACACTCCTTTTTAATGGTTTCTTTTATAAGAATATGATTGTAACTGTTCTATTAGTATCAATACTATTTTATAAAGTTAGGCAATTTAATGGAATTTGTGCTTTCTATAAATAGAAATAAAGGAAAAACAATGATTAATTTAAAAAAATAGTGATATTATTTTATGAATTGGAAAAGAATATGGCTTATAAAAGGAGTGAATGCAAATGTCTGTGAGAAACTGGTTAATGGGATTAGTCGTTTTGTTTACGATGGTTATCAGTGTGATGACTTCAGGATTACTCGGTGTTTTGGCTGAATCCGACGCGGTAAGACAGAAAGCCATGGAGGTTCAGTTGAACGATGATTTCTTTAATCCAGAAACCATCACTATCCCGAGTGGAAAAACGACAACATTGATATTAAAAAATGAAGGTCAGAAAGAGCATACCTTCACAGTAGAAAAGCTCGGAATTGACGCTGAAGTCCAGCCTGGAAAAGAAAAAACCATTACCGTAAAACCACAAAATCCTGGTACATATGAACTGATATGTAGGTATCATTTTAATAGTGGAATGGTGGGGAAAGTAATAGTCAAATAACAAGCAGGGCCAATCGGTCTCTGCTTTTTGAATTGAATATAACATACTTTCTTAATTAACATAATAGATTTTAAAGGTATAAATAAATCGTTCACAATTTCAAAAAAGTAATAAATATTTATTTCAAATATATACTAAATGAAGAAAAAGCACAGGAAAGTATAGAATAAAAACAGCATTTATATCCAGGTTATTAAAAAATGTATCCTTAATGAGCAATGAGCATTGTTTAATTAAAAGGAGGAATTTTATATGGTCGATAATCAATCAAATAATTTAGAACAGGTATCAGAGAACAATACAGATGAAACCAAATTAGGTGATCTTGAGAAAGAGTTTGTAACAAAGCCTGCTAAGTCGTCTTCTGATCCTTATCCGCATAAATATTATACTGGAGACATTTCTATGGTTTCTAATGCTGTGCCACGAAACGATAAAGAATAAAAGTTTCTTATATATTAATATATAAGAGAAACTTTAGACCATTTAAGCTTAAGCTCTGTATTTTTTCAGAACCAAAATACATCTCATAAAAAACAGTTATGTTTCATTTGTTATTTTAAATTCGAAGTAATCGCTTTCATTTTTTGCTTTCTCGAAATCATTTGATAGGTTATAATAAATATCTACAGAAATATTAAATGATATGTAAGTAACAAGCAATTACACCCTTAATATTTAAAAAAAGAAAAACTCCCTTAACGTACTAGGGGAGTTTTTCTTTTTTTGATATCCAATATATTCCATTTAAACTCATCAAAAAAGAAGTGTTCACTATTTTGAAGCCCGTTAAACTATTCTACTTAATATATGAGTAGGCTACGAAATGTTTATATACCTGTAAATGGGGGATTTACCATATAAGAACATTGATACTTAATTGGAAGGAGAATGAAAAATGAACAATAATACTGAAACTGTTGAAAATAAAGTAGAGGATAAACTAAATGAAATGAGTCAAGAGAAGAAAGACAACATCCTTTCTAGTTTTAACGAATTTAAAAGTTACTTAGGAGA